>CALMQC010000726.1 GCA_937871895.1 uncultured Roseateles sp.
TGCTGCCCTTGGTGGAAGCCCAGCGCCAGCGCCGTCAACACCGCCTCACGGCGCGGTGGCAGCTCGGCACCTGCTGGCAATGTCAGCTCGCAGCCTGCCAGCTCACGCCGCGCACGCGCCAACCGTTGGGCCAGGGCCGCCTCGGTGCTGAAGAACAACGGCGCCAGCACCGCCAGCTCGAAGCCGCCCAACACGCGCAAGGCCATCAGCACCTGGCTGGCCGCCGGGAGTGCAGGGTGGCAGGCGGCAAACAGCAGCGCCAGTTCGTCGTCGTCCAGCTCGCCCTGCAGGCGGGCGTCGATCGGCGCGAGGCGCGGCAAGTCGGCCTCGTCCTCGGGCCAGTCGACCCGGTGGCGGTCGAGCCGCAGTTGGTCGATGGCGCCGCGTTGCGCCACGCGGTAAAGCCAGGCCGCCGGGTTGGCGGGCTCGCCGTCGCGCGGCCAGGTTTGCAGGGCCTGCACGCAGGCCTGCTGCACGGCGTCCTCGGCCAGCGCGAGGTGCGCGAGGCCCAGGTGCCGTGCCAGCAGCGCCACCAGGCGGCGGCGCTCACGGGCGAGCAGGCTGGCCAGTGCGTCCTTCACTCCGGCAGTCACACCGGGTCGACGCGCCGCACCTCCACCCACCGACGCCCGTCGTAGTGCGGGCACTCGCGGGCCAGCGCTTCGGCCGCCGCGTCGTCCGCTGCCTTGACCAGGTAGAAGCCGCCGATCACGTCGTGCGCCTCGGCGTAGGGGCCGTCGCTGGCCACGATCTGGCCGCCCTGGCGACGCAAGTGACGGCCGCCGTCGTCGCTCAGCTTCTCGCCCCCGGCCAACAGGCCACGCTGGGCCAGCGAGCCCGCAAAGGCCTGATGCGCCTGGATGATGGCCTCCATCTCGGCCGGGCTCATGCCGGCGTAGTCGGCTGGGGTTTCGTGCAGCAAAAGCAGGTAGGTGTGCATGGCTTTCCATCCTCAAAGGTTGCGGCGCGCCACGGGATTGTGGGCGTGCCTGCTTCCATGACGGCGGCGGACGCCGGCAGATGACGCGAGTCTGATTCAGCACAAACCCGCAGGCACTGCAGCTGCCAAGAATCCACCCCATGCTGCCCAGCACCGACACATTGATCCGCGTCGTCTCGCTATGCGTCGTCCTGGCCGGCGCCGAGACCCTGCACGGCATTGCACGTACGGTGCTCGTCGTGCCCCGGCTCGGCAAGGAACCCGCGCTGCGCCTGAGCATCGTCAGCGGCACGCTGCTGGCTTTTGGCATCTGCTGGCTGCTGGTGCCTGGCATCGGCCTACAGGGCTGGGGCGAACACGTGGGGCTGGGCGCCGTGCTGGCTGCCTTCATGGCCAGCTTTGACTTGCTGCTCGGCAAGTTCCTGCTGCGCCGCAGCTGGGCCAAAGCCTTCAGCGACTTCGACCCCCGCACCGGCAACCTGCTGGTCTTCGGCCTCGCGGCGCTCGTCACCGTGCCGGCGGTGGTGGCCTGGCTGCGGGGCCTGGCTTGACTCAAGCCTCGTGCACCAGCACCTCGGCGAGATGCAGCACCGGCCGCAGGTTGGTGTAGTTCGGGATGTCGGCCGCGAGCTGCGCGCCGGCCGATGCCAGCGCATGGGTGGCCGCTTCGACGCTGGGGAAGTACGCGTTGGACACGGCCACCACATCGCCCGGCTTGCGGGGCCCCGGGCCCACGGCGCGGTCGCACTCAAAGCGGATCAGCCCTAGCGGCG
>CALMQC010000727.1 GCA_937871895.1 uncultured Roseateles sp.
GACGCCAAGCAGGCTGGTGCAGAGCAAGGGCTTGAGCAAGGCACCATCGACCTGCGGCCGCTGGCGCGCAAAGCGGGTGAGGGCGCTGGCGAGCGTCAACACGCTCACCACATGGGTCAGCTGGGTCAGGTCGCCAAGGTGGAACACACCGGCCAGGCCCAGCAGCACCAGCCCGAAGGCAAAGCCGGTGAGGTTCTGCACATAGCCCGCCAGGGCCACGCAGGCCAGCAGGGCGAGGGTCTCGGTCAGCGGCACGCGCTCACTTCAGCCTTGTGTAGCGTGCCTCGAAGTAGTCGTTCGAGCGGTGCAGGGTCTCGACGCCGGGCTTCATCGCCCAGGGGCGAATCTGGTGGTGCAGCGGGATGAAGAAGGCCTCGTCGCGCAAGCGCAGCAGGGCCTCGCGGATCAGGCCGTTGCGCTTGGCCACATCGGGCTCGAACTTGATTTTCTGGATCAGCTCATCCAGGCGCGCATCCGACAGCCGGCCGAAGTTGAAGTTGCCATCGGCCCCTTGAGTGCGTGTGTGGGCCAGCGCCTGCAGCGCGTAAAGCGAGTCATACGTGGACACGCCCCAACCCAGCATGTAGAAGGACGACTCGCCGCGCTGGAAGGTCTGGCTGTGGACCTGGAAAGGCGTGGAGATCAAGCGGATCTTGACGCCCACCTTGGCCCACATCGAGGCCGCCGCCTGGCAGATCTGCTCGTCGTTGACGTAGCGGTTGTTGGGGCAGTGCAGCGGCAGCTCCAGGCCTTGCGCGTAGCCGGCATCGGCCAACAGCTTGCGGGCCTTGTCGAGGTCGGGCTTCTGGGGCGCGTCGAGTGCGGTGTCGTAGCCGTTGACGCCGGGAGGCACCATCAGCGCAGCAGGCACCGAGAGGCCACGCATGATGGCGCGGCGGATGGCCTCGCGGTCGAGCGCGAGGTTGAGTGCCTCGCGCACGCGCTTGTCCTTGAAGGGGTTGCGGCCCTTGACCGAGCTGTCCTTGATCTCGTCGCTGCCCTGGTCCATCACGAAGAAGATGGTGCGCGTCTCGGGGCCCTCGACGACCTTGACCTTGCCCTCATCCTTGAGGCGCAGGAAGTCCGCCGGCGGCAGGTCGGTGACGAGGTCGACATCGCCCGAGAGCAATGCGGCCACGCGCGTGGGGGCCGACTTGATCGGCAGGTAGCTCAGCTCGGTCACGTTGCCGCCCGGCTTGTCCCACCAGTCGGGGTTGGCGATGAGCTTGACGGCCTGGTCCGGCTGCCAGCTGATGAGTTTGTAGGGCCCGGTGCCATTGGCATTGCGCGAGGCGAAGTTCTCTTCCTTGGCCTTGTAGTCCTGCGTCTGCAGGGTGTTGTTCTTCTTGGCCCAGGCCTGGCTCATGATCTGGAAGCTGATGATGTTCTGCAGCAGCATCGGCGTGGGGGCTTCAAGGATCAGGTCCACCGTGTGCGCGTCAATGCGCCGGATCTCCTTGATGCCCGACACATAGGTCTGCTTGGTGCCCTGGGGCTGGTTGATGCGCCCAAAGCTAAAGATCACATCGTCCGCCGTGAAGGGCGTCCCGTCATGGAACTTGACGCCCTTGCGCAGCTCGAAGCGCACCTGGGTGGGCGAGAGGTAGGTCCACTTGGTGGCAAGTGAGGGCTCGGGTCGGTAGTCCTTGGACAGGCGCGTCAGGCCCTCGTAGATGTGGGCGCCGATGGCGTTGGAGCTGTTGTGGTCCTGCGAGTGCGGGTCCAGCGTGAGGATGTCGTTGGTGGCGGCCCAGCGCAGCGGGGCGGCGTGCGCCGACGCAGCGAACACGAGAGACAGCGCCAGGGACGTCAGCAGGGATTTGCTCATCGGGACTCCTCAGAACTCGGACTTGAACGACTGGCCTCCAGGCTGCAGTCGCAGCCTTTGCCGGCACCGATCCAGCGTGCGACCCACCAGCGCCGCAGCGCGCCGCCGCGCAAGGCGCCGCAGGTGTAGCGACTGCCCGCCCAGTGCAACGCCACGCAGCTGCCATGGCGCTTGAGGCTGAGCAGCATCCCGAGCGGACAAGGCTCGGCCGCGCAGCAGACCCCGCAGCCATTGCATGGCGCACCCTCGGCCGGTTTGGGCGGCGCGTCAGGGTGGAGGCGGATGACTTGGTTCAGGACTTCACACCTAACTCGCGGAGGCGCTCATCCAAATAGCTGCCGGCCGTGTAGCGCTCAGACAGCACCACATCGTTGCGCGGATGCAGGAAGAGCGGCAGGCTGACACGGCTGCGACGGGCGCTGTCGCCGGTGGGGTTCAGCACCTGATGCAGGGTGCTGGGGTAGTAGCCCTGGCTGGCCTCTTGCAGCATGTCGCCGATGTTGATGGCCAGCGTGCCGAAGTCGCAAGGCACGTCGCGCCACAGTCCATCGGCACCTTTCACCTGCAGGCCGGGCTCGTTGGCGGCGGGCAGGATGGTCAGCAGGTTGATGTCGCCATGGGCGGCCGCACGCACCGCCCCGGCGGGCTCGTGCCCGGTGAGCGGCGGGTAGCGCAGCACGCGCAAGAGGGTGTGGCGGCTGCCCTCGATCATCTTGGACAGCGGCTCGCTGTAGTGCTGGGCAATGTCGGGCGGCGTGAAGCGCTCGACCCAGGTCAGCAGTTCGCTCGCCAAGGCATTGGCGCGCTGGAAGTAGTCGAGCGCGTCGTCCCGCAACGCGGGCGGGATGCGGCCCCACGGGTAGATGTGGAAGTACTCCTTCAGGTCCTTCTGGCTGAAGCCCTTGGCCGTCTCGGAGATGGCGGTGGAGAACCAGCCGTCTTGCGTCTCGGGGTTGAAGGCGAAGGCTGCCTTGTCGTCGCTGTCGAAGAAATCGAGCCAGCGCGCGTAGATGCGTTCGACCAGTTCCTGCGGGATGGGGTGGCGCTTCAGCACCCCAAAGCCCGTTTCATGCAGCGACTGCGTGAACTTTTGCGCAGCGTCCGGGGCCGTGTAGTCGACGACCTGTACTTCCATGGTGGAACCTCGTGAATTCCGTGAGCCGCCTTGCGAGATTGAGGGCAGACACAAGGGAGAAAGTCTAGGGCACCGGCCGTTGCGTTTGCGGGTTCTCCCGCACGGGTGCTAGAGTCTGTTCCTTGTGACTTAGTCTTTTGGTCCTTCCCGTCCCTACGCTGGCAACAGCAAAGGTGGGTCGCAATCCGCCAACCGGTCGAGCCGTGTCGCGGAAGGTTCTTCAACCAGCCAACTCCCTGGATACCGGGGTATGAGGTGAGCGAAATGATGCAGCAATACAGGTCGAACTCCTACCTGTTCGGGGGCAATGCGCCCTATGTCGAAGAGATGTACGAGGCCTACCTGGACAACCCAGGTTCCGTGCCCGACAACTGGCGAGCCTACTTCGACGCCCTCCAGCACGTCCCCGCCGTAGATGGCACCGAGGCCCGCGATGTGGCCCATGCCCCGGTGATCGAATCCTTCGCGCAGCGTGCCAAGGCCAATGCCTTCGCCGCCAAGGCCAGCAGCGCTGACCTGGCCGTCGCGCGCAAGCAAGTGCACGTGCAGAGCCTGATCGCGGCCTACCGCTTCCTCGGCAACCGCTGGGCCGAGCTGGACCCCCTAAAGCGCGAAGAGCGCCCCAAGATTCCCGAACTCGATCCGGCCTTTTATGACCTGACCGAGTCCGACATGGACATTTCTTTCTCGGCGGCCAACACCTACTTTGGCGCCGAGACCATGACCCTGCGCCAGATCGTGCAGGCCCTGCGTGACACCTACTGCGGCTCCATCGGCGCCGAGTTCATGCACGGCTCCGACCCCGGCGAAAAGCGCTGGTGGCAGGAGCGCCTGGAGAAGCAACGCGGCAAGGCCAGCTTCTCGGCCGAGGACAAGAAGCACATCCTCGACCGCCTCACGGCCGCCGAAGGCCTGGAGCGCTACCTCCACACCAAGTACGTTGGACAGAAGCGCTTCTCGCTGGAAGGCGGCGAGAGCTTCATCGCCGCGATGGACGAGCTGATCCAGCGTGCCGGTGAGCGCGGCGTGCAGGAGATCGTGATCGGCATGGCCCACCGCGGCCGCCTGAACGTGCTGGTCAACACCCTGGGCAAGAGCCCGCAGGACCTGTTCGCCGAGTTCGAGCACAAGGCCGCCGAGGACCTGCCGGCCGGTGACGTGAAGTACCACCAGGGCTTCAGCTCCGACATCTCGACCCCTGGGGGCCCGATCCACCTGTCGCTGGCCTTCAATCCTTCGCACCTGGAAATCGTCAACCCGGTGGTCGAAGGCAGCGTGCGCGCCCGCCAGGACCGCCGCGCCGACAAGGAAGGCCGCCAGGTGCTGCCCGTGCTGGTGCACGGCGACGCGGCGTTCGGTGGCCAAGGCGTGGTGCAAGAAACCCTGGCCTTCAGCCAGACCCGCGGCTATGGCACGGGCGGTACGGTGCACCTGGTCATCAACAACCAGATCGGCTTCACCACCAGCGACCCGCGCGACCTGCGCTCCACCTGGTACTGCTCCGACGTCGTCAAGATGATCGAGGCCCCGGTGCTGCACGTGAACGGCGATGACCCCGAGGCAGTCGTCTGGGCCACGCAGCTGGCCATGGACTACCGCGCCGAATTCAAGAAGGACGTGGTCATCGACATCGTCTGCTTCCGCAAGCTGGGCCACAACGAGCAGGACACGCCCTCGCTGACGCAGCCGCTGATGTACAAGAAGATCGGCCAGCACCCCGGCACCCGCAAGGTCTACGCCGACAAGCTGGTCGCGCAGAACGTGCTGCCTGGTGATGGCCCCGACGCCATGGTCAAGGCCTACCGCGCCGCCATGGACGAAGGCCGCCACACCGTGGACCCGGTGCTGACCAACTTCAAGAGCAAGTTCGCCACCGACTGGTCGCCCTTCCTCGGCAAGAAGTGGACTGACGCCTGCGACACCGCCATCCCGATGACGGAGTGGAAGCGCCTCGCTGAGCGCATCACCACGCTGCCCAAGGACTTTGCCGCCCACAACCTGGTGCAGAAGCTCTACGCCGACCGCGCCGCCATGGGCCGGGGCGAAGTCAACATCGATTGGGGCATGGGCGAGCACATGGCGTTTGCTTCGCTCGTCGCCAGCGGCTACCCGGTGCGCCTGTCCGGTGAAGACGCCGGCCGTGGCACCTTCACCCACCGCCACGCCGTCATCCACGACCAGAACCGCGAGAACTGGGACGAAGGCACCTACATCCCGCTGCAGCACGCAGCCGATGGTCAGGCGCCCTTCACCGTCATTGACTCCATCCTCTCCGAGGAAGCGGTGTTGGGCTTCGAGTACGGCTACGCCGCCGCCGAGCCCAACACGCTCACCATCTGGGAAGCCCAGTTCGGCGACTTCGTCAACGGCGCCCAGGTCGTGATCGACCAGTTCATCGCCTCGGGCGAAGTGAAGTGGGGCCGCTCCAACGGCCTCGTGATGATGCTGCCGCACGGCTATGAGGGCCAAGGCCCCGAGCACAGCTCGGCCCGCCTCGAGCGCTTCATGCAGCTGGCCGCGGACAACAACATGCAGATCGTGCAGCCCACCAATGCGGCCCAGATCTTCCATGTACTGCGCCGCCAGATGCTGCGCATGTTCCGCAAGCCCTTGGTCATCATGACGCCCAAGAGCCTGCTGCGGGCCAAGGACGCCACCTCGCCGCTGTCCGACTTCACCAAGGGTGAGTTCAAGACCGTGATCGGTGAACAGAACGCCGACATCGTCGCTGACAAGGTCAAGCGCGTGGTCGTCTGCTCGGGCAAGGTGTACTACGACCTGGTGCGCAAGCGCGAGGAGAAGAAGTCCACCGACGTGGCCATCCTGCGCGTCGAGCAGCTCTACCCCTTCCCGCACAAGGCCTTCGCGGCCGAGATCAAGAAGTATCCGAACGCCACCGACATCGTCTGGACTCAGGACGAGCCGCAGAACCAGGGCGCCTGGTTCTTCATCCAGCACCAGATC
>CALMQC010000728.1 GCA_937871895.1 uncultured Roseateles sp.
GATCACAGCCGCGCACCACGGAATAGCTGTAGTGGTAGTAGCCACCGCCGTTGGCACAGGAGCCCATCGAGAGCACCCAACGCGGCTCGGCCATCTGGTCATAAACCTTGCGCAAGGCCGGCGCCATCTTGTTGCACAGCGTGCCGGCCACGATCATCAGGTCGGACTGCCGCGGACTCGGCCGGAACAGCATGCCAAAGCGATCGATGTCATAGCGCGCCGCACCGGCATGCATCATCTCCACCGCACAGCAGGCCAATCCAAAGGTCATCGGCCAGAGCGAACCGGTCTTGGACCAGTTGATCAGCTTGTCCACCGAGGTGGTGACGAAGCCCTCTTTGAGGACGCCTTCAATTCCCATATGAATGCACCTTTAACGGGAACCGCAGCGGGAAGCGGCGATTCACCTCACCTGGCCGCCGCAGGCACAGCAACAAAAGCGGCTGTGCGCTTGCGGCGGACGCACTGTCATTCCCAATCCAGGGCGCCCTTTTTCCACTCGTAGGCAAAGCCCACGACCAGAATGCCGAGGAAGATCATCATGGCCCAGAAACCTGACGCCCCAATTTCCTTGAGCGCTACCGCCCAGGGAAACAGAAACGCGATTTCCAGATCGAAAAGAATGAAAAGGATGGCGACGAGGTAGTAGCGCACGTCGAACTTCATGCGCGCGTCCTCGAAGGCTTCAAAGCCGCATTCGTAGGGGGAGTTCTTGGCTTGATCCGGCCGGTGTGGCCCAAGCAGCGCGCCCAGGACCTGGGGAGCAATCCCGACAACCGCGCCCACCAAGATGAAAAGGATGACGGGCAGGTATTGTTCGAGATTCATCGTGCGCTATTCAATGCTCTGAGAGAGGCGCGACTCGAGGAAAGCCACCGTACACGCTCTCACCCACGAAAAAGGCGCGCCACCAGCGAAAACTACCTTCGCAAGCAGTGCGCCCGCTTCGCTCTCCAATAGTCAAGACTCATGGAGCTTTGACTACGGAGGGCTTGGACAGGATACCGAAGCAAGTGCTCAAGCATCCTAGCCGATGTCTGGTGCCGTCGGCGAGACTCGAACTCGCACAGCTTTCGCCACTACCCCCTCAAGATAGCGTGTCTACCAATTTCACCACGACGGCTTGGCGGAGCTGCCTGGCGCCACATAACGAGTGCGGCAACAAGCATTTCCACTGCCCTAACTAGCATTGGTAATGCTGGTCAGAACAGCCTCAAATTCTATACCGAAAAGTGGGGGCTGCCTCAGGCCTCCCACCACTTTTGTGCAGTGCTCACTGGGCAGCCGAGGCGCCTTGCGCAGGGGCCTGCAAAGCACCAGGAATGGCAGCAGCCCCAGACGCGGCAGGGGCTGGCGCCGTGACGGCCGCCGGAGCGCGATCGAGCGAGCGATCCACTGAGCTCGCAGCGCCGCCCCGCCCATTGGCAAGGAAGGCCAGCGCCAGCGTGCACCCGAAGAACAACGTTGCTGCCACCGCCGTGCTGCGCGACAGGAAGTTGGCACTGCCAGTGGCCCCGAACAGGCTGCCCGACGCGCCACTGCCGAAAGACGCGCCCATGTCGGCGCCCTTGCCATGCTGCACCAGCACGAGGCCAATGATCGCCAGCGCCGACAGCAACTGAACAATCAAGACCAAGTTAGAAAAGAACTGCATTCCAGTTGCTCCAAACGAAGGGTAATCAGGCGCTGGCCGCGCGGCAGATGGCAGCGAAGTCGGCTGCCTTGAGCGCCGCCCCACCGATCAGTCCGCCGTCGATGTCGGCTTGGCCAAAGAGTTCGGTGGCGTTGTCAGGCTTGACGCTGCCGCCATACAGGATGCGCATGCCATCGGCGCGCTCGGTCGCGGCACGCAACTGCGCGCGCAGCACGGCGTGCACAGCCTGGGCCTCGGCCGGCGTGGCGGTCAAGCCCGTGCCGATGGCCCAGACGGGCTCATAGGCAACGACCATCTCACCGCAGCAATGGCCGAGCGTGTGGATGACTGCGGCAAGCTGGCGCTTGACGACGGCTTCGGTTTGGCCGGCTTCGCGCTCGGCGCGGGTCTCACCCACGCAGACGATGGGCGTCACGCCATGGGCGAGGGCCACCTTGGCCTTGTCGGCCACCAGTTGGTCTGACTCGGCGTGATACGCGCGGCGCTCAGAGTGCCCCACGATCACGTAGCGGCAGCCGATGTCGGCCAGCATCAGCGTCGACACCTCACCGGTGTAGGCGCCCTGCTCTTGAGCCGAGCAGTCTTGGGCGCCGTAGCCGATGGCAGTGCCAGCCAGCGCGAGCGCCGTGTCAGCGATGTAGACGAAAGGCGCGCAAACAGCCACGTCGGCCGTCCACGGCCCCGCATCCTTGAGACCGCTCAGAAGTTGAGCGTTCGAGGCGCGATTGCCATGCATCTTCCAATTGCCGACGACCAGTTTCTTTCTCATCTTGTCTCCGTTACCAGGTAAGCACGATCTTGCCGATGTGCTGGTTGGACTCCATCACTGCATGAGCCTGCGCAGCGTCTTCAGCCTTGAAAACGGCATGGATGACAGGGCGAACCAGCCCCTTCTCCAGCCAAGGCCACGCTTGCTGGCGCAAGGCTCGGGCGATGCCCGCCTTGAACGCCGCCGAGCGAGGCCTGAGGGTCGACCCAGTGATGCTGAGTCGACGTCGCAATAGCTGGCCGGCGTCGAAGCGCGCATCGGTCCCGCCTTGCACAGCGATGATGGCGATGCGGCCATCGTCGGCCAA
>CALMQC010000729.1 GCA_937871895.1 uncultured Roseateles sp.
TGACGATGCCGAGCCGGTCACCGTCGCCGTCGAAGGCCAGGCCCAGCTCGGCGCCGGTCGCGTGGACGATCTTCTTCAGGTCTTCCAGGTTCTCGGGGCGGCTGGGGTCCGGGTGGTGGTTGGGGAAGTCGCCGTCCACCTCGGAGTAGATGTCGATGACCTCGCAACCCAGGGCCTTCAGGATGGCCGGGGCGCTGGCGCCGGGGATGCCGTTGCCGCTGTCCACCACGATCTTCATCGGGCGGGAGAGCTTGCAGTCGGACACGATGCGGTGGGTGTACTCGGCCAGGATGTCCATCTTGGCGACGCGGCCCTTGCCGGTGGCGTAGTCCTCGTTCTCAATGCGGCGGCGCAAGGACTGGATCTGGTCACCAAACACGGCGGCGCCCTTGAGCACCATCTTGAAGCCGTTGTAGTCCTTGGGGTTGTGGCTGCCGGTGACCTGGATGCCCGAGGTGCAGCCGTGCTTGCCGCGGGTGGCGGCCACGTAATAGAGCATCGGGGTGGTCACGGCACCCAGGTCCACCACGTCAAGCCCGGTGGACGCGATGCCGCGGATCAAGGCGGCCACGAGGCCGGGGCCGGAGACACGCCCGTCGCGGCCCACGGCCACGGCCTTTTCGCCCAAGGCCTTGGCCTCGGTGCCCAAGGCCCGCCCCAGGTGTTCGGCAAAGGTCTCGTCCACGGTTTTGCCCACGATGCCGCGGATGTCGTAAGCCTTGAAGATGGACGCGATGACCTGCATGAAAACCTCGAAGGAATGGGGGTGGAAATAGGGGAGGGAAGGGGTTCGGGGCATTGTAGGCAGCGCCAGCTGTGCCCCAGGCGATTCGTCGCTTGTGCTGTCGATTCGTCGGGCTGGCAGAGCGCCTTGTCGGGCGCTTCCTACACTGCGCGGCATGTCTCGTCTCGCCGTCTTCCGCCAGGCCCTGCGCAACCAGGGCCGGCTCACCAAGCACCGCACCGATCCGGCCTGGGCACGGGTGGCCGTCTACCTGCTGTGGCTGACCGGCTTCACCCTGGTGTTCGCGGTGTCAGAGGGCCTCAAGCACAAGCGTCTGGGGCAACTGCTCTGGTGGACGCTGGACCTGCCCAGCCACTTGGTGCTGGCAGCTTGCATCACCAGCAGCTTTTTCATCGCCTTCCGCAGCTTCGAGCTGGCAGTGCCCGCCCGCTGGATCGACGCCATCATGGCCTGGCGCGACTGGCGCACGGGCCTCTTCTTCTCCTCGTTCTCGATCGCCTGCAGTGTGGTGGGCATGCTGGTCGGCATGCGCGCGGTGGACCTGATCTGGAACCAGGACAACCTGCCTCAGGTCACGAGCAACGGAACCTTCTGGGGCAGTTTCCTGGTGGTGGCCATCTGCATCACGACCCTGACCGGCTTCCTCTACCGCGCCCGCTGGCGCCGCGAGGCCTTGCAGGCGCGGGCCACCGAGGCTCAGCTCAAGCTCTTGCAGGCGCAGATCGAGCCGCACTTCCTCTTCAACACCCTGGCCAATGTGCAAAGCCTGATCGACCACGACCCGGCCACGGCCAAGCTGATGCTGGAGCGCTTCACCGACTACCTGCGCGCCAGCCTCCAGCAGCTGCGCCATGAAGCCTCCACGCTGGCGCAGGAGCTGAGCATGGCCGAGGCCTACCTCAGCCTGATGCAGATCCGCATGCAGAGCCGGCTGCGCTACCGCGTGGACTGCGACCCCAGCCTCCCTGAGCTGGCCCTGCCGCCGCTGCTCATTCAGCCGCTGATCGAGAACGCCATCCACCACGGCCTGGAGCCGCGCATCGAGGGCGGCGAGCTCGTCGTGCGCGCCTGGCGCGATGGCGCTGATCTGGTGATCGATGTCGAAGACGACGGCCCCGGCCTGGCCGCACCGCCGCGCCTGCGCCGCAAAGGCAATGGCGTCGCGCTGGCCAATATCCGCGAACGGCTGCAGACCCGCTGGGGCCCGCGCGCCAGCCTCCAGCTTGAAGCCCGCACCCCCGATGCTGAACCACCCGGCACCCGCGCCCGCTTGCGCATGCCCCTGCAGACTGCCTGAAGCCAACCATGCCCATCACCGCCCTGATCGCCGACGACGAACCCCATCTGGCCCAGTACCTGAAGGACCAACTCGCCCAGGCCTGGCCCGAGCTGCAAGTGCTGGCCGTGGCGCACAACGGCGTCGAAGCGGCGCGGTTGATCGCTGACACCGAGCCTGACATCGCCTTCCTCGACATCCAGATGCCCGGCTTGACGGGGCTGGAGGTGGCCCAGGGCATCGAGGGCCGAACGCGCGTCGTCTTCGTCACGGCCTATGACGAGTACGCCATCCAGGCCTTCGAGGCCGGGGCGGCCGATTACCTGCTCAAGCCCCTCAAGGCCGAGCGCCTGGCCCAGACGGTGACCCGCCTGCGGCAGAGTGCGCCCGGGGGCGACGAGGCGCTGGCCGGCGCGCTCAAGCGCCTGTTGCCCGCCATGCCCGCCGCGCCACAGCTGCGCTACATCCGCGCCGCGCATGGCGAGCTGATGCACCAGGTGCCCGTGGCCGACGTGCTCTTCTTCCACGCCGACGACAAATACACCGTCGTGCAGACCGCCACGCAGGAGCTCTTGATCCGCACGCCCATCATGGAGCTGACGGCGCAACTCGACCCCGAGCGCTTCTGGCAGATCCACCGTTCCACCATCATCAACCTCGACCACCTTGCCGGCACGCGGCGGGACGAAGCCAGCCGGCTCTTCGTGCGGGTGCGTGGGCATGCGCGCGAGCTGCCGGTGAGCCGGGCGTACGTGCACCTGTTCAAGGCGATGTAGCGAGTCGGCGGCAACTCAACGTCAGCGGCGTCGCGCGACCCAGCCCATGAAGCCCAGACCAGCCAGCAGCAAGGCCCAGGAGCCTGGCTCCGGTACGGGCGCCAGTGCCGCGAAGTTGGCGCCTGCCACGCCGCGCTGGTTGCCGATGGCCACGATCGGGCCGCTGCCACCGTTCCAGGCGAGTACGTTGATGTTGTTGCCGTAGAAATTGTTGCTGCTGTTGAACACCAACAGCAGGCCACCGACGACCGGGTCAGCGAAGTTCAGATGGAGTGATGACAAAAGCGGATCGACCACGCCGTCGCGGATCGTCAGGCTGCCGAAGACACCGGTGAAGCTGGATACGTGGGTGGCGGTCAGGCCTACAGGGTCCGTCCCGCCGGTGAAGTCCACCGCCGTCGGTACTGAGGCGCTGCCATCGTCGGCGAGGCCCCTCAGCACGCCGGTGACCGTGCCGGGCACGTGGGGCCGGCCGTAGTACTCGAAGTAGGGCGGTGCTGGCCCGGTGGTGATGGAGAAGGCCAGGTCGAGGGCCTGCGCCGGTGGGCTGGCGAGGGTGGCCGCCAGCGTCGCAGCCGTCGCCAGGGTTCGCGAGGGACGGTACGCACTGCTGGGGCGGCACAGGGACAGGAGCGGAAGTCGAAGCTTCATGGCGATTGGCGGAAGTTGCGGGGTTGGCCCAGTTGCGGACGCAACGCAGCCATACCGACACGCCGGATCTCAAGCCAAGAAGGCCCACGGCGCTGCGGCGTCCCCCCCGGTCACGGGGGGGCATCGGCCCGTGCGTGCGGACAAGCCGCGGCAGTCACTTGGTCCGGTTGGCTGCCAGCCAGCCGCTGGATCGATGCCAGGTCCGAAAACGGCCAGTCACTGCACGGGCTGCTGCCTAAGATGGCCGCCATGGAGACCCACACCCCGTTGTCTGACTGCGCCGCCTATGCCGCCCTGGTGGCGCGGGATGCGAGGTTTGATGGGCGGTTCTTTGTCGGCGTGACGTCCACCGGCATCTACTGCCGGCCCGTCTGCCGCGTGCGCCTGCCCAAGCGCGAGAACTGCCGGTTCTTTGCGAGCGCCGCCCAGGCCGAGGCCCAGCGCTTCCGGCCCTGCATGAAGTGCCGGCCCGAGCTGGCCCCGCGTGAGACGGAGTTGGCCTGGACCACCATGGACGCCTCGCGCACGCTGGCCCGCCAGGCCTCGGCGTGGCTGGACACGTGTGAGGACCCCGAGGCCAGCATCGAGCAGCTGGCGGACCATCTCGGCATCACCAGCCGGCACTTGCGGCGCATCTTCCTGGCCGAGCACGGCGTGACGCCGCTGCAATACCTGCAGACCCGCCGCCTGCTGCTGGCCAAGGCCCTGCTGACGGACAGCCGCTTGCCTGTCCAGGACGTGGCGGCCGCCGCCGGCTTTGCCAGCCTGCGACGCTTCAACGCCGCTTTCGTCCAGCACTACCGACTGCAACCCACCCAACTGCGCAAAACGTTGCCGCCCACGCGCACGGGCTGCGGGGAGCCCGCGCTGCGCCTGGCCTACCGGACGCCGCTGGCCGTGGACGCACTGCTCGCCTTTTTGGCGGCGCGTGCGATTCCGGAAGTCGAGCGGGTGGACGGCGACGCGCGGCGCATCGACCGCAGTGTGAGCGTCGACGTGCAAGGAGAGCGGCGCACCGGCCGCATCGTGGTTCAGTTTGACGAGCGCGCTGGTGAGGTCTTGCTGTCGCCATGCTCAGCGCTCTGGCCGGCCAGCAGCCAGCTGGTGCCCTTGGTGCGCCGCTGGCTCGACCT
>CALMQC010000730.1 GCA_937871895.1 uncultured Roseateles sp.
GTTGAAGAGGATGTCAAAGGCCAGCGTGCTCTTGCCTGAACCCGAGACGCCAGTGATGACATTGAACTTGCCGCGCGGGATCTCGACGCTAACGCCCTTGAGGTTGTGCTCGCGCGCGTTGACGACCTTGATGGCCTCGTGCTGCGCTGCGCGGCGCGCGCGGATCAGGCTTTGCAGCGGCCGGCCTTCCTCCACGGCCATGGCGGGCCGGTCCATCTGCAGCGCGTAGTCGCGCAGCGCGATGGCGGTGTGCGAGGTGGGGTGGCGGGCCACTTCCTCGGGCGTGCCCTGGCAGACGATCTCGCCACCGGCCTCGCCGCCTTCGGGGCCGAGGTCGATCAGCCAGTCGGCCGCGCGGATCACGTCGAGGTTGTGCTCGATCAGGATCAGCGAGTGGCCCGCCGCCAGCAACTTGCGCAGCGCGCGCATCAGCTTGGCGATGTCGTCAAAGTGCAGGCCGGTGGTGGGCTCGTCGAAGAGGAAGAGCGTGCCCTTCTTGGCGACACCAAAGCGCGGGGACGCCGCCGCCTCGGCCAGGAAGCCGGCGAGCTTCAGGCGCTGCGCCTCGCCACCCGAGAGCGTGGGCACGGGCTGGCCGAGGGTGACGTAGTCCAGCCCCACATCGACGATGGGTTGCAACTTGGCGACGACGGCGCGCTGGTCGGCAAACAGCTGCACGGCCTCGGCGACGGTGAGGTCCAGCACGTCGGAGACGCTCAGCTCCTTTGTCTTCAATCCCAGCTTCACATCCAACAGCTCGGCGCGGAAGCGCTTGCCGTCGCAGTCGGGGCAGCGCAGATAGACGTCGGAGAGGAACTGCATCTCCACGTGCTCGAAGCCCGAGCCGCCGCAAGTCGGGCAGCGGCCATCACCCGCGTTGAAGGAGAAGTGCCCGGCCGTGTAGCTGCGTTCGCGGGCCATCGAGGTGTCGGCAAACAGCTTGCGGATCTCGTCGAAGGCGCCGACGTAGCTGGCGGGGTTGGAGCGCGCGGTCTTGCCGATGGGGGATTGGTCGACGAAGACGGCGTCGGCCAGTTGCTCGGCGCCGAGCAGGGCTTCGAAGGCGCCGGGCGCCTCGGTCGCCTTGCCGAAGTGGCGCGACAGTGCGGGCGCCAGCACGTCTTGCATCAACGTGCTCTTGCCCGAGCCCGAGACGCCGGTGACGACGACAAAACGCTGCAGCGGGAACTCGACCGTCACGTCCTTCAGGTTGTGCTCGGTGGCGCGCTGCAGGATGAGCTTCGGGGTGTTGGCTTCGACCAGGCGCTTGAGGCCCATGCCCACGTGCTTGCGCCCGCCGAGGTAGGCGCCGGTGAGCGTGTCGGCCGCGCGCACCTGCTCGGGCGTGCCGTCAAAGACGATGTTGCCGCCCTGGTGGCCGGGGCCGGGGCCCATGTCGATGAGGCGGTCGGCCGCGAGCATCACGGCCGGGTCGTGCTCGACGACGACGAGGGTGTTGCCCGCGTCGCGCAGCCGGTGCATGGCCTGCACGATGCGGTTCATGTCGCGCGGGTGCAGGCCGATGCTAGGCTCGTCGAGCACGAAGAGCGTGTTGACGAGGCTGGTGCCGAGCGCGGTGGTGAGGTTGATGCGCTGGACCTCGCCGCCAGAGAGCGTGCGGCTCTGGCGGTCGAGCGTGAGGTAGCCCAGGCCCACGTCGCACAGGTAGCGCGTGCGGTGGCGGATCTCGCCGAGCAGCAGCTTGAGGGCTTCGTCGAGCATGGTGCTGGGCAGCTGCAGCTCATCGACGAAGTCGCGCAGGCGCTGCAGGGGCAGCTGCATCAGGTCGTGCAGGCTGAGGCCGGGCAGGGCCTCCAGTTGGTCGCGGTTCCAGGCAGCGCCGACTGGGAGGAAGCGTTGCGATGCCGGCAGGGCGGCATCGGCCGGCGCCTTGCTGCCCACACGCCACAGCAGCGCTTCGGTCTTGAGCCGCGCGCCCCGGCAGGC
>CALMQC010000731.1 GCA_937871895.1 uncultured Roseateles sp.
GAAGGCGACCGTGCAGCCCGCAATCGGCTGCAGACCCGGTGGCTGGCCAATCAGTGCGCCGCGTGGCTACAGGGCCAGGTGGAGGTGCGGCGCGCACCTGGCCGGATTCCGCAGGGCACGGCTGTACTGCGCAACGCGCAGGGCACGCCCGAGCAAGTCATCATGGGCTCGGTGGCCATGAGCACGGAAGGGCTGGGGCTGACGCCCGGCAACCCGCTGAGCCTGACCCAGGCGTCGGAGAGCGCTGCAGAAGCCGCCATGCTGGCCCAATGGTTCGACCAGCAATGGAAGACGCTGCCGTCGGCGACTGAGTCGGCCGACGCCGCACGCCAGGCGCTGCTCGACCAGCTGAGGTCCATCGGTGAGCACCGGGCGCCGTTCGCGATCTACGCGCTGATGCTGAACCACCTGTTCGGCGGGCGAGAGGATGCGCTGGACGAAGAGCGCATCGTCAAGTCGGCCACCGGCATCCGCAACACGGTGGTCTGGAAGAAGCTCTTCAAGTTCCAGCGCGATGGCGTGGTCGGCGCCATCGACAAGCTGGCGCGCTTTGGCGGCTGCATCATCGCGGACAGCGTGGGCCTCGGTAAAACCTTCGAGGCGCTGGCCGTCATCAAGTACCACGAGCTGCGCAACGACCGCGTGCTGGTCCTGGCCCCTAAGCGCCTGCGCGACAACTGGACCCTCTACAAGGCCAACGACAAGCGCAACATCCTGGCGGCGGACCGGTTCAACTACGACTTGTTGAACCACACCGACCTGTCGCGCGACGGCGGCCACTCGGGCGACATCGACTTGTCCCACGTGAACTGGGGCAACTACGACCTGGTCGTCATCGACGAGAGCCACAACTTCCGCAACAAGAAGTCGCCCCGGCAAGGCACCGAGACGCGCTACGACCGGCTGATGCGCAAGATCATCCGGGAAGGGGTCAAGACCCGGGTGCTGATGCTGTCGGCCACGCCGGTGAACAACCGGCTGACCGACCTGCGCAACCAAATCGCCTTCGCCACCGAAGGCGACGACACCGCGCTGGCCGACTACGGCATCGACAGCATCCAGCAGACCACCCGCAAGGCGCAGATCCAGTTCAATCGCTGGCTCGGCCTGGAGGAGGCCGCGCGCACGCCCAGCCGCCTGGTCGAGATGCTGGGCTTCGACTACTTCACGCTGCTGGACCACCTGACCATTGCCCGGTCGCGCCGGCACATCCAGAAGTACTACGGCACGCAGGAGACCGGCCGCTTTCCGGACCGCCGGCCGCCCATCAACATCAAGGCCGACGTGGACCGGGCGGGCCAGTTCCGCGCCATCAAGGACATCAACCTGGAGATCCGGCGCCTGAACCTGGCCGCCTACGCGCCGCTGCGCTACGTGCTGCCGCACAAGCAGGCCGCCTACGACGCCAAGTACAGCACCGAGATCCGGGGCGGCGAGAGCTTCTTCCGGCAGGCCGACCGCGAGGAAAGCCTCATCCACCTGCTGCGGGTGAACGTGCTCAAGCGCATGGAGAGCGCCGTATCGTCGTTCGCGCTGACGCTGCAGCGGCAACTCCGCGACGTGGAGGCGGTGCTCGCGCAGATTGAGCAGCATGCCGGCCAGGCCGCCAACGGGGACGGCATCGAAGAGCTGGACATCGCCGACGTGGACATCGACGACCCGGCCTTCGAGGCGCTGCTGGTCGGCCGCAAGGTGAAGGTGCTGCTGGGCGACGTGGACCTCATCCGGTGGCGTCAGGACCTGGTGGAGGACCGCAACCGCCTGGACACGCTGCTGACCGCCGCCCAGCAGGTGGATGCCGCACGTGACGCCAAGCTGGCCAAGCTGCGCGAGATGGTCGAGGACAAGTGCCGCCAACCCATCAACGACGGCAATCGCAAGATCATCGTCTTCACGGCGTTCTCGGACACCGCCCAGTACCTCTACGCCAACCTGGCGTCCTGGGCCAAGGCCACGCTGGGCATCGACGCCGCCCTGGTCACCGGCAGCGCCGGCATCCAGACCACGCTGCCGGGCCTGCGCAAGAGCATGAGCAGCGTGCTGTCGGCCTTCGCGCCCCGCGCCAAGGAACGTCCGACCGACATGGCCGGTGAAGGCGAGATTGACCTGCTGATTGCGACCGACTGCATCTCTGAAGGTCAGAACCTGCAGGACTGCGACTGGCTCATCAATTACGACATCCACTGGAACCCGGTCCGCATCATCCAGCGCTTCGGCCGGATCGACCGCATCGGCTCGCCCAACCGCAGCATCCAGCTGGTCAACTTCTGGCCGAACATCGCGCTCGACGAGTACATCAACCTGGAGCAGCGCGTCAGCGGGCGCATGGTGCTGCTGGACGTGTCAGCCACCGGTGAGGAGAACCTCATCGAGCAACAGTCCGGCGACCCGATGAACGACCTGGAGTACCGCCGCAAGCAGCTCTTGAAGCTGCAGGACTCCGTCATCGACATGGAAGACCTGAGCAGCGGGGTCTCGATCACCGACCTGACGCTGACCGACTTCCGCATCGACCTCGCGCAGTTCCTTCGCGACCATCCGGCGGTGCTGGAGGGCATGCCGCTGGGCGCGCACGCCGTCACGAGCAGCATCGACGCCGACATCGAGCCCGGCATCATCTTCTGCCTGCGGGCCGAGGGCGCTGGCGCAAGCAAGTCCCCAGCCGGCGCCGGATCTGGCGACTACCCACTGGCGCCGATCTACCTGGCCCATGTGGGCGACGACGGCACCACGGTGCTCGCCTACCCTCAGGCCAAGCGCATCCTGGACCGCCTCAAGCGCCTGGCGCTGGGCCGCGAGCTGCCCGACCTGGGCGCCAGCAGCCGGCACGACAAGCTGACCCGCCATGGCGAGGACATGCGGCACGCCCAGAAGTTGCTCGCCTCGGCGGTCGCCTCGGTGGTCGGCAAGGCCGAAGAGCGCGCCGTCGCCAGCTTGTTCTCGCCCGGCGGCACGCACGCCATGAAGGGCGAGTTCGCCGGGGCCGGTGACTTCGAGGTGCTGGCATTCATGGTGGTACTGCCCACCCAAAACACAAAGGGAGCAACGCATGAGCATGGAGCACAGCCAACGCCTTGAGCCGCTGGCAAAGGATGTCGTCGACAAGCTCGACACCGTGGCAAGCACAGCCCGCCAGTGGCTGGCCAACCCGCGCCGTCTTGGCATTGACGCGCTCGCCACCGGCGGGAACACGCTGAACTCGGATCGCGCCGCGCGAGCGCTCGACGAAGTCAACCAGGCCAACGAGACCGCGTATCGCAAGCTGGCCAGCGAGCCGGCCATCGCCCGTGTCATCGCTGAAGATGACGACGGGCACCGCACCGCCTACTACTTCTGTCGCGCCGAGCAGGGCCTCCCCAACCTGGGCTTGGTCAGCTATCGCGCGCCAGTAGGGCGCCTGGCGTCCTTGCCGGTCGGCGAGGAGTACGTCCGCCCCGATGGCAAGGCGTTGATCGTCGTCGAGCGAGCGCAGCTGCGCCCGTCGCCCCTGGCTGGATCTTGGGACGCCTACACGGTCGTTCAGTCCGAAGATGCGCCGACGGTCACCATCGAGTCGCTGCGCAAGCTGCTGGAGCGACACCCAGAGCTGGCCGAACCCGTCGAGGACCTGGTCGCCCAGTTGCTGGCGAGCGCCGAGGCCAGTCAGAACGTTATCGAGGGCATGAAGCGCAGCGTCATCACCAAGATGGGCCTGCGCGACCAGCCGGTGCTGGACCAGTTTCAAGACGAGATCTTCCGCCTGCCACTCAATCGCCGTGTCCTGTTGCTTGGCCCCCCCGGCACCGGCAAGACGACAACGCTGATCCGTCGCCTCGGGCAAAAGCTCGACGCCCAGTTTCTGGACGAAGACGAGCAGCGCGTCGCCGAGGAGCTTGCCCAGAGTCAGCAGGTGCCGCACGGCAAGAGCTGGCTGATGTTTACGCCGACGGAGCTGTTGAAGCAGTACCTGAAGGAGGCCTTTGCCCGTGAAGGCATCCCAGCACCGGACCAGAACATCCGCACCTGGGCCGATCACCGTCGCGATCTGGCCAGGCAGACATTCGGCGTCCTGCGGACCGCGACTGGCGGCGGCACTTTCGTGCTCAAGGAGGTGAACAGCCTGCAGCCGACGGCCGTGACCCAGCCGATCGC
>CALMQC010000732.1 GCA_937871895.1 uncultured Roseateles sp.
CGGCCGCTGGACGTGGAGGAGTTGCCGCCTTTCTCAACCATGGGTCTCCCAGCCCTGACCGGCTTGCTGGACAAGGGAGACACCTTCGTCTCCCAAGACCTGCAGAGCGCCACGCTGTTCGGCGACTACCGGGTGGACGGTGCAGTGATGAACGTGGGCGGCTACAACGACTACCTCTCGCGCCTGACGCGGCGCATCAGCCAAGCGCTGCACGAACCGCTGCCCAAGGGAAACAAGGTCGCCGCCCACCTGGCCAAACCCTACCTGCAAGTCAACACCGCCGACCTGACGGGCTGGCTCGACGACTACATCTGGACGCGGCTGTTCGACGCGCCCTTCAACCCGCTGGGCCAGACCGAAGGCGGCGAGAACTGGCGCGTGCTGCTGTTGCAACCTGTGGTCGACCACATCACCAAGGTGTTTGCCATGGCGCTACTGGCGTCCGAAGAAACACTGCAGACCGGCGCTGTGGAAGTGCACACCCGACTGCTGTCGGAAGTGCCGCGTCTGATGGTGCGCGAGGCGCACTCGGTGCCGGTGTCCAAGAGCGTCTACACCCGCCTGGGCTGGCCAGCACGCAACGGTGGCCTGGAGCGCACATTCATCCACTGGGCACAGGCCGACACGCAGGTGCTGGCCTTCTGCAAGATCAGCGAGAACCGCCACAGCTTCGCGCGGCTGCGCTACGTGAAGGACGACGGCCTACCCGCCTTCTATTCACCGGACTTTCTGGTGCGCACCGCCGACGCCATCTACCTAGTGGAAACCAAAGCCCAGCAGCAGGTGATGCACCCCAACGTGCAGCGCAAGAGGAAAGCGGCATTGGGCTGGTGCGAGCGCATCAACACCCTGCCGCCTGAACACCGGCAGGGCCTGCCCTGGCACTACGTACTGCTGGCAGAAGGCGTGGTGCACGAGTGGCAGCAGAAGGGCGCACATTTGGCCGAACTGCTGGACTTCGCGCGACTCAGGCCGTTGGGCGAAGCGTCGCTCCAAGCAAGTCTGCTTTGAGCCAAACAACCGAACTTCGCCTACGCCTTCTCGGCCAATGGATCCGCACCTTGAGGTTCTGCGCCAGGCAGTCGCGCAGATTGAGGTTGATGCGGCATCGGTAGAACACGCCGGCCTCGTCAGCCATTGCCTTGGAGTCGGTCAGCACACCCTCGGCGAGGCGCAGGTTCACAGCGTCGTCAGTCGAGTTCGGCTTTCCAGAACCCCCACCTCGGCAATCCTCGCTTCCTGCCCACCCCAGGCGCCGCGACACTGCCGGCCGTCGGCGTGTCGGCGCGCTGCCAAGGAGGTGGGTGATGTTGATCTTGTCTTGGGTCGTGGTGGGGTTGCTGCTGGTGCTGTGGTCAATCTTCGTCTGGGTGGGGCAGTTGCTGCTGACGGCGCTGCTGGGTGGCGCCAGCCACTTGCCGACGAAGGACCTCGGCGTGCCTGAGGCCTGGACGACCTGGCTGCCGCAGGCGCTGTCTGAATGGATGACGGCGGTGCTTGAAGCGGCGCAGCCCTGGCTACAGACCGTGGTGGACCAGATGCCGGTTTTGGCAGGTGGCATCGAGGTGCTGGCCTGGGTGCTCTGGGCGCTGGGGGCGCTGCTGCTGGTGCTGGCGGGCGGCGCAGCGCATGTGGGGGTGCGGATGTGGCAACGCAGCCAGGCTGCGACGCCACGGGCGACGCTGATCGCGTCCTGAGCGGAGCCCGCTCCGCTCAGCGGCGCCGCAGCCGACGACGGTGACTTCGGACACGACTCACCGACCGGCGTACAAAGCGGGCATCGCCCTCCATCACCCCCGCCATGCTCACCCCCGAATTCCTGCTTACCTCGCTCATCGTCGTGCTCATCCCGGGCACGGGCGTGCTGTTCACCGTCTCCACGGGCCTGACGCAAGGCCGCATGGCGAGCGTGTATGCGGCGCTGGGCTGCACGCTGGGCATCGTGCCGCACCTGCTGGCCACAGTGCTCGGGCTGGCGGCGGTGTTGCACACCAGCGCGCTGGCGTTTGAGGCGCTGCGCTTGGCGGGCGTGCTCTACCTGCTCTACGTGGCCGTCGCCACCTGGCGCGATCGCTCGGCCTTTGCGGTGGATGCGCAGGCGCCGCGCGCGTCGAACATGCGGCTGGTGGTCAAGGCGCTGCTGCTCAACATCCTCAACCCCAAGTTGACGCTCTTCTTCCTGGCCTTTCTGCCGCAGTTCGTGCCAGCCGGCAGCGCGCACCCGCTGGCCCATCTGCTGGGCCTGAGCGGCGTGTTCATGGCGATGACCTTTGCGGTGTTCGTGGCCTATGGCCTGCTGGCCCACGCCTTCCGCCGCACGGTGATTGAGTCACGCACGGTGCAAGACGTGTTGCGGCGCAGCTTTGCGGCGGCGTTTGCGGGATTGGGGCTGAAGCTGGCGTTGAGTGAGCGGGGCTAAGGCGCCGTCTTCAGATTGCCGTCGCCTGCGGGCGCACGAGCTTGGACAACTCAGCCAGCCCAATAGGCGGCACGCTCAGCCACGGCAAGGCGTAGAGGCGCTGAGGACTCTGGACCAGGCCAGCAGACATGCGTTCGATCTGCTTGCGCTCACCCGCCAGCCGGGCCCGCAGCAGTGGGTCGTGCGTGCCCGCCGCGAGCACGCTTTTGTTGAGCACCCAGGCATAGGGCTCGATGTGGGCGCGGCGAAGGTCATCTTGCAGGGCGGCGGCCTGGGACACCGGCGTCACCTCGGGCAGCGTCACAAGGATGATCTTGGTGTAGGCCGGATCCTGCAGCCGCATCAGCGGCGTCACGACGCGGGCAGCACCGAGGCCCTCGAACTCGCGGGTCATCTGCCGGTGGTAGGCGCCGGTGGCGTCCATCAGCAGCATGGAGTGGCCGGTGGGCGCGGTGTCGAGCACGACAAACGCGCTGCGCGCTTCGCTCACGATGCGTGAGAACGCGTGGAACACGGCCACCTCTTCGGTGCAGGGGGACTGCAGGTCTTCCAGC
>CALMQC010000733.1 GCA_937871895.1 uncultured Roseateles sp.
CCGCAATGCACGCGGGATGGAGCACCAGATGTCCGCAGTCTTGGAGCGCACACCGCTCCCGCCGAACCCCGCAGCCGAAGCTGCGGCCTTCCTTCAGGCCGTTGAAAGCGGCAACGACACGCCGATGCTGCTGGGCAACTTCACCGCCCTGAAGTGGCCTGTGTCGAAGTTCCTGAACGACTGCAGCGCCGAAGACCGCGCGCTGTTGTTCAAGGCCTGCCACCTGGCAATGACCGTCAGCAACGGCCCCAACTCCGAACGCGCCGCTGTCATGGCTCTGCGTGCGTTCGTGACCAGTGTTGCCGTGCACTACGGCGAAGAACGCAAGGAGGTCTGACATGGAAAGCCATCTGGTCACGCTGTCCCTGGCGTGGTTCGGCGTCGGTCTTGGCATCGGCGTTGGTGGAACGTTGGCCTGCTTGTGGATCATGAGCAACGTGTTTGACGACACGGTGCCAATGGAGCTTCCGCAATGAACGCGCCGGCACAACGTCGCCGCGACCGCATCGCGCTGTCCATCGCGTATTTCCTGGGCGAGTGGCGCTGGGAAGACATCGCCATCGGTGGCGGCCTGATCGGCTACCTGCTTTTCATGTGGCTGCACTGACGGCCACCTAACACGCCAAGAGCATGAACAACACCAAGACCCACTACCGCAAAGCATTCGACAGCCCCTACCTTTCGGCGGCAGACATCGTTGATCCCGTCGTGCTGACCATCAAGCAGGTCAGGCTCGAAGTCGATCAGACTAAGAAGACCAAGGACGAGTTCAACACCTGCTACTGGCAGGAACGCGAGATTCGGCCGGGAGAGGCGCTGAAGCCCATGATCCTGAACGCCACGAACAGCAAGTTCCTGGCGCAACTGACGGGCTCGAAGTGGATTGACGACTGGGCTGGCCACTGCGTCACCGTGTGGGTGGATGGCAATGTCCGTTTCGGCAAGGAAACGGTTGAAGGACTTCGGCTGGCCAAGGCGGCCGAACGCCCGCAGGCGCCTTCACCCGAACTGCAGAAGGCGGCTGAAGATGCCGCTGACAAGGGCACTTCGGCCTATGCGCAGTGGTGGAAGGATGCAGGCCCGCAGAACCGACAACTGTTCGGCCAGCGCCGACATGAAACCCTCAAGCAGCGCGCCGCCGCCGCAGATGAGAAGGCGGCGAAGATCGAGAAGGAAGGCGCCGCATCATGAGCGTCACCTTTGATACCAACGAACAGGGTTCCGAAGAATGGTTGGCTGTCAGGCGCGGCGTCATCACCGGAAGCCGCTTCAAGGACGCGCTGGATCGCAAGAAGAACGGCGATCTATCCGACAAGTGCCTGGGATACGCCTACGACTTGGCGCGCGAGCGTGAAGGCGGAACGTCGCCTGAGAAGTTTCAGACTCAGGCGATGCGCGTAGGCACTCAAGAGGAACCGCTTGCGCGCCTTCACTACGAAGCCGAAACCGGCGAGCTGGTCGATACGGCCGGGTTCGCCTACACCGAGGATCGCAAGTTCGGCGTCAGCGTCGATGGTCTGATCGCTCACGATGGCACCTGGGAGTGCAAGACCATGGTGTCCAGCGCAACGCTGTTCACCGCGATGGTTGACGAAGACATCAGCGAGTACCGCCAGCAGTGCGTCGGTGGCCTGTGGCTGCTGCACCGTGAATGGTGCGACCTGACGCTGTGGGCGCCGGATCTGCGCTTCATGCACGTCATCCGCATCGAGCGCAATGAATCCGAAATCGAAGCCCTGTCCATGGGACTGCTGGAGTTTGACCGGCTGGTGGAGCGCCTGCGACTGCGGCTGCGTGAACGATTGGGCCGGCATCTGGCACCTGACGAAGTGGCCGAGGTTGCCGAGGAAGTCGAGCCCGAGCCTGCTGCGCCACAAGCCGTCACGTTGCGCGTGGCGCCGCAGGCGCTGCCTGAACTGTTCTGAAAGGATCGCCATGAACGCAGAACAACTTGCCTCGCTGCTCAATGGCCGCGAGAAGCACTACGAAATCACCGAAGACGAACAGAAGGAAGCCGCACGCTCCGGCCTGGTCGTCATGTTCGGCTACTCGTATCGGCTGATCGAGATTGCCGGCGCCATCGACACCACCGTCAGCGCCATGAACCGGCATGTGGTGGATGTCACCTTCTCGGCGCTGGGCAAGCACATCCCCGACTGGGAAGACCAGATCGCATGCGACCCGGGCGAAGAAGCCTGCGCCCGCTGGTTCAAGCTGCGCGACGCCGGCACCAAGACCGTCACGGTACACAAGCAGCACACCAACCCGAACGCGCCCATGTGGACGTTTGAGACGGACATCCCGCACGAGACGTTCGACGTGTTCGAGACGGACGAGAACGGCGACAACCCGCGCGTGTTCTGCCGGGGAATCGTGTTCGCCACGCATGACCTGGGCATGCCCAAGCCCGACGCTGAACGGCTGGCCGCGCAACTGGAAGCGGCAACCGTCGAAATCGACCGGCTGCTGACGGAACAGCGGCTGATGGTCCAGCAACTGCGCGAGGCTCAAGAAGCCATCGCCGCATAGGAGCCCCACCATGGAAGCCGAAACCCTGACCCTGCGCGACGTGACTGCCGCGCCCATCGTGACCGCCGCACAGCCCGCCGAAGCCCAGGCCGTGCAGAAGACCGCCGCCATTGCCGAGAGCATCAGCAACGTGCACAGCGAGGTCGCCAAGTTCGACCAGATCAACGCCGGCCTGATCGCCATCGAGAAGGCGCACCCGCTGAACGTGATCGTGGATGCCATCGACACGCCGGCCGGCATGCGCAATGCCGAAACGGCCTGGCGCGCGTATCGCAACCCGCGCCTTGAGGTCGAGCGCGCACGCAAGAGCGCCAAGGCTCCGGTCCTTGCGCTGGGCCGCGCCATCGACACCTTCGCTGGCTCGCTGGAAGACCGCCTTCTGAAGGGTGAGAGCCACTACAAGGCACAGATCACCGCCGAAGAAGACCGCCGCGCTGCCGTCAAGGCTGAAGCCGAGCGCAAGGAACGCGAGCGCGTCGATGGCCTGAAGGCCGGCATCCTCAAGCTGCGCGGCTACGTCGAGCGCGCGGCTGGCCAGCCCTCGGCCAACATCCTGAAAGCCGTCGAAGTTCTGTCCGCGCTGGAGTTTCTGCCGGCCGATTGGCAAGAGTTCCAGGACGAGGCCCGTGCAGCGCGCGATGACACGGTGGCGCGGCTGCGCGAACTGCACGGCAAGGCCGTGGAAGCCGAAGCCCAGGCGGCCGAAGCCGAGCGCCTGCGCTTGCTGGCCGAAGCCCAGGCCGCAGAGCTTACCGCGCTGCGTGCGCGCGAAGCTGAACGCGAGGCCGCCGAACGCGCCGCCAGGGAAGACGCCGAACGGCGTGCAGCCGAAGCCAGCGCTGCGGCCGAGGACGCCGCCGCCATCGCTGCGCCTCCGGTGGCTGTGCCGGCACCGGCAGAGACGCCGCCGCAGCGCGAGCCGGTGCCTGTGCACGTGGCTGAGGCTTTCTCGCCGGCCCAACAGGTTCAGATGCTGAAACTGGGCGACCTGTGCGCCAAGCTCGGCGGCTTGCCGTTGCGCGCTGACTTCATCGAACAGGCCCTTGGCATCCACTACGCCAAGAAGCAGGGCCCGGCCATCTACTACACCATGGACCAGGCTCGTGAGATCCGCAAGGCGCTGGTGGCCATGCTGCGGGGGGTTGAACTGTGACCGTGGAAAGCCTTGTCCGCGCCCGCAAAGAGCGCATCGGAATCGAAGGCTACGTTCGCATTCTGGCCATGCTGCGCACGCCGATGAGTTCGGCCCAGGTCATCGAAGCAACCGGGCTGGATCGCATCAACTGCAACCGCATCCTGCGCCACTTCCGCAGAGCCGGACTCATCCATCGTGAACAATGGTTCAGGCCCAACCCACATTCACGCATGCTTCCCATGTGGGCGCTAGGCGGTGATGGTGACGTTCCGAACCCCGGCTATGAGTGCCCGACCAAGGTCAGGCCGTCGTCAAGCATGCTGACGCTCATCACCATCATCCAGGTTCTGAAGGAAGAACCCAGGACCATGGCCGAGCTGTGCGAAGAAGTCGGCATGGTCCACTGCAACGTCGCGCGGGTGGTGAAGTTCCTGCGGAACGCCAAGCTGTCGCGCGTGGTGCATTGGGTGAAGCCACCGATGGGCCATCCGTATGCAGCGCACGGCTACTGCGAACAGTGGACGCCTGACCAGCGCAAGCCAAAGCCAGCAGACCGCAGCGCGCAGGCTAAGAAGTGGAAGGAAACGTTCCAAGCCAAACGTGCACACCTAGCCATGGTGAAGGCCATGGCTGGTGCGATGCCTGTTTCCAATGAAGAACTGGAGGCCGCATGAGCCACGACACCATGCCCGTACACATCCGCCAAGCCAAGGGCGTGCCGGTGCTGGTCAGCAAGACGGCGGCCCCGCACCTTGGATGCGACCCAGGTTGGAGCGTTGTGTCTCGAAATACAGCACAAAAACTTGCCGAGTTCTGTGAATCGCATGGAAAGGCAGACCGTCGCAATACGTGGGCTCCGGGCCAGCGAATCGCACTGCAGGGCCTTGCCCGGCAGATCCGCCACCGGCTGGCAAAGAAGGAAGGCCAATGACATGGAGCGCACCAGCTACCTCATCCACGAAGAAGTGCGGGCCGCTCAGAAACTGCACCGCCGCGCGCCCTACGCCATCAGCAGCATCAGCCAAAGCGTGTTCAGCATTGCCAGGCTCTACGGCGGCATGACCTACCAAGGCTGTGCCTACACCTACTTTCCAGAGCATGACGAGTGCGTGCGGGATGACGTGCTGAAGATGGTGGAGAAGATGCGGAAGAAGAAGCCTGTCGAGCCTGAACAGGGCCAACAACTGAGCCTTTGACATGCTGCACTGGAAGCGCCTCAAGGTCTATTGCTCCGAGTCTGGAGACACACCCGATGCCGTTGACAAACGTGTACGCTCCGGGATCTGGCTGCGTGGCGTGCATGTCAACGTACCGCCTGGGAGCAAGGAACAATGGGTGAACGAACTGGCGGTGAACGACTGGGCGGCGGGCAAGGCGCCAGCCACGGAACACGGAAAGCGCCAAAGGTGAAGGGCGTCACGCCTATCGTCAGGAAAGGCGGCAAGCAGGTCTACCGCATCGCCTTCCAGTGGCGTGGACAACAGTGCCGAGAGACGGTTTCGCTTGCGCACACAAGATCAAACGAAACGTACTGCGAACGCCTACGTGGCGAGATTCTGCGCGCCATTGAGCTTGGCACCTTCAAGTACGGCGACTACTTTCCAAACAGCCCGCGCGCCATGGCTTTTGGTCATGGTGGCGGTAGAGGAAAGACGATCAAGGATCTGCTGGAGTCGTACCGAAACCGCGTCAAGAAGACCTTTGCGCC
This sequence comes from uncultured Roseateles sp., assembly GCA_937871895.1. Lineage (GTDB taxonomy): Bacteria > Pseudomonadota > Gammaproteobacteria > Burkholderiales > Burkholderiaceae_C > Pelomonas. Next base: position 5,373 of record CALMQC010000733.1, read on the forward strand.
CAGCACTTTTGCCGCTGTGCGCAAGGCCATCGACAACGTGCTCATCCCCTGGTGCGGCACCATGCGGGCGCACGAACTGGCCCCTAGCGACATCCGCGACTGGGTTGGCAACCAGACCACCAGCCTCAAGCGCATCCGCAACGTGGTGTGGCCGCTGCGCACGGTGCTGGATGAACTGGTGGCCGATGGCGTCATCGACTTCAACCCTTTCGACAAGCTCAAGCTGGCCAAGCTGGTGCCCGAGGACAAGCGCACCAGCGACTTCGAGCCCGACCCCTACACCGAGGCGCAGGTCATCACGCTGTTGGGCCGGCTGTCGCCCCCCGACCGACTGGCATTCCAGTTGTGGGCCTACACCGGCCTGCGCACGGGAGAGTTGATCGCGCTGCGCTGGCCGCGCGTGGACTTGCAGGCTGGCACCATCCGCATCACCGAGACAACTACCGAGCGGCGCGACAAGGACCGGCCAAAGACCAAGGCCGGCGTGCGTACCATCCCGCTGTTGCCGGCCGCTGCCGAGGCGCTGGAGTTGATGCGCAAGTACACGCTGCTGGGCGGCGACCGGGTAACGGTCAATGAGCGCAGCACACGCGAGGATCGCGCGTGGGACGACAAGCGCCTGGCCGGCGTGTGGCGTGCCGCGCACGCTGGCACCGGAATCGAGTACCGCAACCCCTACCAGCTACGCCACACCTGGGCCAGCCAGCTACTGAGTCAGGGCGAGAACATCGCCCTCATCAGCCGCATGCTGGGCCACGCCACCGTTGAAATGACCATGAGGCACTACGCGCGCTGGGTGGCGCAGGGCGAGGAGCTGGGGTTCGACAGGCCGGCGCGGACCTATGGCATGAAGCGCCTTTGGGCGCAGGAGAAGGCAGCATGAAGACCGTGCACACAGACATCCGTGAAATGCGAAAGGCGCTCCACTTGGCCGCGCGAGGCGACTACTCGGTTGGTGGAGAGCCGGTATCTCAATTCTTTAGCGCTACGCCAGCAGCATCGCTCATCAGAAACGTACTTCATGCGGGTCAGTACGCCGGCTGGAGCGGCGAAGACATGATGACGGCGTTGGCGTACCACCTGGCTCTAGGCTACGAAGATACGTTCACTCGCCTCTTGGACATGGCCAACATGATTCCGTCTGTTCACACAGTTCTCACACGCGAAACCACTGATGCGTCCGAAACCCGCATGAATACTGGCCCCTGAGCGGTTCGGTCGGGGGTTCGAGTCCCTCCGGGCAGGCCATTTCAGATCAGGCACTTACC
>CALMQC010000734.1 GCA_937871895.1 uncultured Roseateles sp.
TAGGACTGGTAGCCGTCGATGCCGCGCTCGCGCAGCCAGTCGCGCAGCGAGGGCGTGAAGGCCTCGCCGCCGACCATCGCCTTGGTCAGGCTGGCGATGGGGGTGCCGGTCTCGGCAGCCTTCTCGACCAGGATCTTCAGGAAACTGGGCGTGCCGATGTAGCCGTGGGGTCGCAGATCGGCCACCGCCTGCAATTGCAGTTCGGTGTTGCCGACGCCGCCGGCGAAGGTGGTGCAGCCCACCGCATGGGCGCCGCTCTCCATCATGGAGCCTGCGGGGGTGAGGTGATAGCTGAAGCTGCAGTGCGCGAGGTCGCCGGCACGGAACCCGGCCGAGTAGATGGCGCGCGCCATCCGCCAGTAGTCGCCCGCGGTGCCTTCGGGCTCGTAGATGGGCCCGGGCGACTGGAAGACGCGGCGAGCGCCCTGCGGGCGTTGCAGCCCGCGCCAGCCGATGGCCGAGTAGCCACCGAAGGGATCCTGGGCGCGGCGCGCTTTCTGATGTTCCAGCAGTTCATGCTTGCGCAGCACCGGCAGCCGTGCCAGGGCTGCCCGCGAGTTGATCGATGCGGCGTCCACGCCAGCCAGACGCTCGGCCATCGCACGGCTGGCGCGTTGTGCGTGCGCGACCTGTCCGGGCAGCGCCGCCATCAGTGTTCGTTCGCGCTCGGCGGGGTCGCGGGTTTCCAGATCGTCGTAGTAAGCGGTCATCGCTCTTCCTCGGTCCAGCGCGCCAGCCTGCGGCGGACCTCATCGGTGAACTTGCGGATATCGGGGCTGCCGGCCAGCGCATACCGGTCCCACTCGGGAAGGCCACGCGTCGGGCGTCGCGCGAGCCGGGCGTCGATGGCGCCGTCGCCCAGCGCCAGTGCGATCACGGGGGAGCCCTTGAGCTCGAAGCCGTCGCCGCGCTCGGTCAGCGTGCGCAAATCGCGCAGGCTGCGCTTGAGCTGCAGCAGGGCCTCAGCCGGCTTGAAGGGCGGCAACGCAAAGAACTCGTCGCTCATGCCGACTCCAAAGTGAGCGCAGGACTCATGCCAACCAGCGCTTGCGGCGCTTGTAGCTCTTCACATCGCGGAAGCTCTTGCGGTCGCCGCCGCCCACGCCGAGGTAGAACTCCTTGACGTCCTCGTTCTCGCGCAGATCCTTCGCGGCACCGTCCATCACGATGCGGCCGTTTTCGAGGATGTAGCCGTAGTCGGAATAGCGCAGCGCGATGTTGGTGTTCTGCTCGGCCAGCAGGAAGGTCACGCGTTCCTTGGTGTTGAGGTCCTTCACGATCTCGAACACCTCCTCGACGATCTGCGGTGCCAGACCCATGCTGGGCTCGTCGAGCAGCACCATCTTCGGGTTGGCCATGAGGGCGCGGCCAATGGCGCACATCTGCTGCTCGCCGCCCGAGGTATAGGCCGCCTGGCTGGTGCGCCGCGTCTTCAGGCGGGGGAAGTAGTTGTAGACCTTCTCCAAGGTCTGCGAAACAGCGGCCTTGCCGTCCTTGCGCGTATAGGCGCCGGTCAACAGGTTTTCCTCGATCGTCAGGTGAGCGAAGCAGTGGCGGCCCTCCATCACCTGGATCACGCCGCGGTCGACCATCTCGGCCGTGCTCAGCGTTTCGATGCGCTCGCCGCGCAACTCGATCGAGCCCTTGGTCACCTCGCCGCGCTCGCCGGCCAGCAGGTTGCTGACCGCGCGCAGCGTGGTGGTCTTGCCGGCGCCGTTGCCGCCGAGCAGCGCCACCACGCTGCCCTCTGCCACCTGCAACGAAACGCCCTTGAGCACGAGGATCACGTGGTTGTAGATCACCTCGATGCCGTTGACGTTCAGCAAAGTCGTACTCATTGCAGTGTTCCCGTTCAGGCCGTACATGGTTTCGCGCGAGTGCCCAGCGATTGCGGCACCTAACCCGAAACCACCTCGGCCACTCAGATCAAGATCTTGCGCGGATCCGGCTACGCCGGTCCGCAGCAAGGGCCCCCTCGGGGGGGCAGCGAGCGCCAGTGAGCGTGGGGGACTAGCTCTGGCAGTCGGCCGGGGGGCGTCGAGTGACTTTCTTCCCGGCCCCGTACTTCTCGGCCGACGCCTTCACCAGCGGCTTGATCAACTGCTCGTCGGCTTGCAGCCAGTCGCTGGACCAGACGAACTTGCTGCCGTCCCAGGTGTGCACCCGTGCCCAGGTGGCACCCAGGTGGTCTGCGCAGCTGGTGGACACCGGACGCATCACGCCCTTCAGCCCCAGTGCATCGAGCTTGGCCTGGGTCAGGTTCAGGTTCTCATATCCCCAGCGCGCCTGTTCCCCGGTCATCACCTTGCCCTTGCCGAAGCGCTCCTGGGCTGCGCGCACACCCTCGGTAGCGAGCACGGCGCCGATGACGCCGCGCATGTAGAGCACCGTGCCCACCTCTTCCTTGGGGCCCGTGCCCTGACCCTTGGCGTGCACCTTCTCGAGGATCTCCTTGACGACCTGCGATTGAGGTTCGGCACCGTGTTGCATCATCACGGCGCTGTAACCCTTGGCAGCGGCGCCTACGTCCTTGAGATCGGGCTCGGCGCCCGACCACCAGGTACCGAACATCTTCTCGCGCGGGTAGCCGGTTGCCACGGCTTCCTTGATGGCCGTGGGGGTCATCACGCCCCAGGTCTGCATGATCACGAAGTCCGGACGCTGCTGGCGAACCTGCAGCCAGATGGACTTCTGCTCGACGCCGGGAGCGGCCACGGGCAGCAGCAGTACGTCGAACCCGTGGAGCTTGGAGCGCTCCTGGACGATGGGCAGCAGTTCCTTGCCGAACGGGCTGTCGTGATAGACCACGGCAATCTTCTTGCCCTTGAGCTTGTCCCAGCCGCCTTCCTTCTTCGCGATGTGCTGCAGCACGGCATCGCCCGCCACCCAGTAGTGACCGATCAGCGGGAAGTTCCACTTGAACATC
>CALMQC010000735.1 GCA_937871895.1 uncultured Roseateles sp.
TCGCCCCCCGTGGATCCACGGGTTTGGCGGCCGACGCAAGCGGAACTTGATTACAAAAATTAAGCGTACTAGGATCTAATGACAACCCTGGAGACAAACACCCCATGGCCGCCTTCATCCCCTACGGGGCCTACTGGTCCACGCCCTTTGCCAAGTGGCAGGGCTCGCTGGCCAACCTCAACGCCGTGCAGCTGGCGGCCGTGTGCGGCAAGCAGGCGCTGGCCGCGCGCCGCGTGCCGCTGGAGGCCATTGACCTCGCCATCCTCGGCATCACCAACCCGCAAAAGGGCAGCTTCTACGGCCTGCCCTGGCTGACCGGCATGATGGGCCTGGACCGTGTGGCCGGCCCCACCATCCAGCAGGCTTGCGCCACCAGCGTGCGCGCGCTGCAGATGGCCAGCCACGAGGTGCGCGACGGAACCAGCCAGTGCACCTTGCTCGTGATGGCCGACCGCCAGTCCAACGGGCCCGTCGTCTACTACCCCGACCCGACGGGCAGCGGCGGCTACGGCATCACCGAGCACTGGGTGCCCGACAACATGGCGCACGACCCCTACGCCAAGAACCCCATGATCAAAACCGGCGAGAACGTCGCCGCGCGCTATGGCTTCAGCACCGCGCAGCAGCACGCCCTCAAGCTGCGCCGCTACGAGCAGTACCAGGAAGCGGTGGCTGACGACCGCGCCTTCCAGAAGCGCTACATGGTCGAAGTGCCGCTGTCGGACAGCCGCTTCCGCAAGCTCACCGGCACGCTCTCGGCAGACGAAGGCGTCTTCCCCACCACCGCCGAGGGCCTGGCCAAGCTCAAGCCCGTGCTCGAAGGTGGCACAGTCACCTTTGGCGGCCAGACCCACCCGGCCGACGGCAATGCCGGCGCCCTCGTCACCACCCGCGAGCGCGCCCGCGAGCTGGCCACGGACAAGGGCATCGAGGTCGAGCTGCTCAGCTTTGGCCAGCACCGCGAGGCGCCCGGCTACATGCCCGCTGCCCCCGGCCCCGCTGCGGCCCAGGCGCTGCAGCGTGCGGGCCTCTCCGTGGCCCAAGTCGATGCCATCAAGACCCACAACCCGTTTGCGGTGAATGACCTTGCGCTGGCCGCCGACCTCGGCTTCCCCTGGGAGCGCATGAACAACTACGGCAGCTCCATCATCTGGGGCCACCCCCAGGCGCCCACCGGGCTGCGCGGCGTGATCGAGCTGATCGAGGAGCTGGTGCTGCGTGGCGGTGGCGTCGGGCTCTTCACCGGCTGCGCGGCGGGCGACACCGGCCTGGCCACTGTCATCCGCGTCACTGACTCGCGCTGAACCCTCTACTTTCTTCTCGACTGCGACCCCCATGAAAGTCATCCAAGCCGCCGACGTCGGCGCCCTGATCCCCGACGAGGCCACCATCTTCCTGGGCGGCTTGGCCGTCACCAGCCTGCCCGAGGAGATCCTCTCGGCGCTGGAGAACCATTTCCTCGCCACCGGCCACCCGCGCGCGCTCAGCACCTGGGCCTGCGGTGCCATCGGCAACTCCGGCACGGCGGGCATGAAGCACTTTGCCCACCCCGGCATGATCAAGCGCGTCGTGGCCGGCCACTTCGGGCAGACCGGCGCCGAGATGATGAAGATGGTCTACGGCGGCGAGGTCGAGGCCTACAACTTCCCGCAGGGCTCGCTCTCGCACCTGACGCGCCAGATCGCCTGCCGCTCGCCCGGCGTGCTCACCAAGGTCGGCCTCGGCACCTTTGTCGACCCGCGCCTGGAAGGCGGCAAGCTCAACAGCAAGTCCACCGAAGACCTGGTCCGCCTGATCGACTTCGAGGGCGAGGAGTGGCTCTACTACAAGGCCCCCAAGATCGACGTTGCCCTCATCCGCGGCACCCTGGCCGATGAGCACGGCAACATCACGCTCGACAAGGAAGGCATGCTGCTCGAGCAGCTCTCCATCGCCCAGGCCGCGCGCGCCTGTGGCGGCATCGTCATCTGCCAGGTCGAGCGCATCGTCAAGGCCGGCACCCTGCACCCCAAGGCGGTCAAGATCCCGGGCGTCGTGATCGACTACGTCGTGCTCTCGCAGCCGCAGAACCACATGCAGAGCATCGCCACGCAGTTTGACCCCGCGCTGTGCGGCGACATCCGCGTGCCCACCGGCAGCCTGCCGCCGATGGCGCTGGACGAACGCAAGGTCATCGCCCGCCGCGCGGCCATGGAGCTCAAGCTCGGCGCCATCACCAACCTCGGCATCGGCATCCCGGCCGGCATCCCGTCCGTCGCGGCCGAGGAAGGCATGGCCGAGGCCCTGACGCTCAGCATCGAGAGCGGCATCACCGGCGGCATCCCCGCCCAGGGCGGCGACTTCGGCCTCGCCTACAACGCCGAGGCCATCATCGAGCAGAGCTTCCAGTTCGACTTCTATGACGGCGGCGGCCTCGACGCCAGCTTCCTCGGCCTCGCGCAGGTCGATGCCTCGGGCAACGTCAACGTCAGCAAGTTCAACGGCCGCCCGGTCGGCTGCGGTGGCTTCGTCAACATCACGCGTTCCACGAAGCGCCTCGTCTTCTGCGGCAGCTTCACCGCCGGTGGCCTCAAGCTCGCCATCGGCGATGGCGAGCTGCGCATCGAGACCGAAGGCCGCAACCGCAAGTTCATCCAGCAGGTCGAGCAGAACACCTTCAACGGCCACGACGCCGCGCTGCGTGGCCAGCAGGTCATCTTCGTCACCGAGCGCGCCGTCTTCCACCTGCGCCCCGAGGGCATCGAGCTCACCGAGATCGCGCCCGGCATCGACCTCGACAAGGACGTGCTCGCCCACATGGAGTTCAAGCCCCTGATGCGCGACGTGAAGCGCATGGACGCCGGCCTCTTCCGCGAGGTCTGGGGCGGGCTGCGCGCGGCGTTGACGGCCTGATCTTTCAGCGACCGCTGACCCAGGCCGTCACCACCCGCCCCACGTCCGCCAGCACCGCCTCGGCCTCGGGCCGGATGCGTTCGCTGTTGCTGTGCGGGCCTTCGTAGTAGGCCGCGATCACCAGCGGCGCATGGCCCGGGGGCCAGCACACGGCCACGTCGTTCAGCCGGTCCGGCATGCCGGGTGACATGCCGGTGCCGGTCTTGTCGCCACAGTTCCAGTCC
>CALMQC010000736.1 GCA_937871895.1 uncultured Roseateles sp.
AGTCTCGGCTTCACGCACCTGGAGCTGCTGCCGATCAGCGAGCACCCGTTCGACGGCTCCTGGGGCTACCAGACCCTGGGCCTGTTCGCACCCTCGGCCCGCTTCGGCCCGCCCGAGGGCTTTGCGCGCTTTGTGGCCGCCTGCCGCCAGCATGGCCTCGGCGTGCTGATCGACTGGGTGCCCGCCCACTTCCCGACCGATGCCCACGGACTGCGCCAGTTCGATGGCACCCACCTCTACGAACACGCCGACCCGCGCGAGGGCTTCCACAAAGACTGGAACACCGCCATCTACAACTTCGGCCGCACCGAGGTGCGCGCCTTCCTGATCGGCAACGCGCTGTACTGGATCGAGCGTTGGGGTGTGGACGGGCTGCGTGTCGATGCCGTCGCCTCCATGCTCTACCGCGACTACTCGCGCGAGGCCGGCGAGTGGGTGCCGAATAGGCACGGCGGCCGCGAGAACCTCGAAGCCATCGCCCTGATGCGCGACATGAACGAGCGCGTCGGCGAAATCGAAGGCGCCATCACCGTGGCCGAGGAGAGCACCAGCTTTGCCGGTGTCTCGGCGCCCACCTATGCGGGTGGCCTGGGCTTTCACTACAAGTGGAACATGGGCTGGATGAACGACACCTTGCGCTACATGGCCGAGGACCCCGTGCACCGCCGCTGGCATCACGACAAGATGACCTTCGGGCTCATCTACGCGTTCAGCGAGAACTTCATGCTGCCCATCTCGCACGACGAGGTGGTGCATGGCAAGGGTTCCATGTGGACCAAGATGCCAGGAGACGAGTGGCAGAAGTTTGCCAACCTGCGTGCCTACTACGGCTTCATGTGGGGCCACCCGGGCAAGAAGCTGCTCTTCATGGGCCAGGAGTTCGCGCAGCGCCACGAGTGGCGGCACGAGGAAGGCCTGCCCTGGCAGTTGCTGGACGACCCGCGCCACCGTGGCGTGCAACTGCTGGTGGGCGACCTGAACCGCAGCTACCGCGAGCTGCCCGCCCTGCACCGGCTCGATTGCGAGAGCGAAGGCTTTGAGTGGATCACCTCGCACGATGCTGACCACTCCGTCTTCGCCTGGCTGCGCCGCGACGGGCAAGGCCAGATGGTGCTGGTGGTCTGCAACTTCACGCCCGTGCCGCGCGAGGGCTACTGGCTGGGCGTGCCCGAAGGCCCGCTGGAATGGCGCGAGGTGTTGAACACCGACTCGCGTCACTACGGCGGCAGCGACGTCGGCAATGGCGCCGCACCCTTGCGTGTGCAGGAGCGCGGTGCCCATGGCCGGCGCCAATCCATCGCGCTGACCTTGCCGCCCCTGGCCACGCTCTTCCTCACCCCGGCTTGACGCACATGGCCGCGCCATTCCTCCAACCCGGCTGGCACGAGCCCTTTGGCGCGCAGCTGCGCGATGGCGGCGTCAACTTCGCGGTGTTGTCCGAGCACGCCACGGCCATCGAGGTTTGCGTGTTCGATGCCGACGGCCGCCACGAGCTGGCCCGCCATCGTCTGCATGGCCCGCAGGACGGCGTCTTCCACGGCTTCCTGCCGGACGCTGATGTGGGCCTGGTGTACGGCCTGCGCGCCTACGGGCCCTACTCGCCGGAGCAAGGGCAGCGCTTCAACCCGCACAAGCTGCTGCTCGACCCCTATGCCCGAGAAATCGTCGGGCGCTTTGACTGGCGGGCCGAGCATCATGGCTTCGAGATGGGCCATGTGGACGGTGCCCGCTCGCTCGACACCCGTGACAACGCCGCCCATGCGCTCAAAGCCCGCGTTGCGCCGCCCGACGCATACCGCCCCGCTCGCCGCCCGCGCCGCGCCGTGGCCGACCTGGTGCTGTACGAGGTGCACGTCAAGGGCTTCTCGATGCTGCACCCCGGCCTGCCGCCAGCGCTGCGAGGCAGTTACGCCGGCATGGCCCACCCCGCGTCCATCGCGCACTTCAAGCAACTCGGGGTCAACACCCTGTCGCTGCTACCCGTCCACTACGCGGTGGACGAGGCCCACCTGGCGCCGCTGGGCCTGACCAATTACTGGGGCTACAACAGCCTCGGCTTCTTCTGCCCCGACCCGCGCCTCGCCCAGGAGGCCCACCGGCACGACCCGAGCCGCGTCAATGCCGAGTTCCGCGCCATGGTCGATGCGCTGCACGCGGCCGACATCGAGGTGGTGCTCGACGTGGTCTACAACCACACGCCCGAGGGCAGCGAGCTGGGGCCCACCTTGTCCTTCCGGGGGCTGGACAACCGCAGTTGGTACCGCCTCGTGCCCGACGAGCCCAGCCGCTACGAGAACCACAGCGGCTGCGGCAATGTGCTGCAAGTGCATCACCCGCGCGTCACCCAGTTCGTGCTCGACTCGCTGCGCTACTGGGTCGAGGTCATGGGCGTCGACGGCTTCCGCTTTGATCTCGCGCCCGCGCTGGGCCGCACGCCGTTCGGCTTTGACACGCAGGCGGCCTTCTTCACCGCGCTCAAGCAGGACCCGGTGCTGGCCGGCGTCCACTTGATTGCCGAGCCCTGGGACCTGGGCCCGGACGGCTACCAGGTGGGGCGCTTCCCGGGCCGCTTCCTGGAGTGGAACGACAAGTTCCGCGACACCGTGCGCAGCTACTGGCTGCGCAGTGGCACGGGCGTGGGGCGGGGCGAGCTGGTGCGGCGCTTCATGGCGTCCAGCGACATGTTCTACCACGGCACGCGCCAGCCCACGGCCTCGGTCAACTTCATCGCCGCGCACGACGGCTTCACCCTGCTCGACGCCACCAGCTACTCGCGCAAGCACAACCTCGCCAACGGCGAGGAAAACCGCGACGGCCGCGATGGCGAGATCTGCTGCAACTTTGGCGCCGAAGGCCCGACGCAGGACCCCGCCGTGCGCAACGCGCGGCGCCGCGCGCAGCGCGCCATGCTGGCCACGCTGCTGTTGGCCCAGGGCACGCCGATGCTCGCCGCTGGCGACGAGATTGGCCGCACTCAAGGCGGCAACAACAACGCCTACTGTCAGGACAACCCCATCAGCTGGCTCGACTGGTCTGCTGCCGATACCGGCACGCTGGACTTCGTGTCCGCACTGCTGGCGCTGCGTCGTGACGAGCCCCTGCTGCGCCACGCGCAGTGGTTTGCCGCCGCCACGCCCCCGCCCGGTGAGGCGGCGGTGCGCTGGTACGCGCCCAGTGGCCACGAGATGCAGGGTCACGACTGGCACCGCACCGACCAGCTCGCCTTTGCCGCCCAGCTCAGCGAGCCCGACGCTGCGCTGCCGCGCTTGATGATCGTCTTCAACCCCGAGCGCGAGGCGCTGCCCTTCCTGCTCTGCTTTGCGCCCTGGCAGCTGCTGCTCGACAGCAGCGGCGAACTGTCGCCCGGTAGCCGCGTTGCCGTTGGCCAGCCCCTCGCCGTGCCCGCCCGCTCGGTGCTGGTGCTGCGCCGGGCCTGACCCAACAGAAAGCCGCACCATGGACCTGAACGAACGCTGCTCCGGGGTGCTGCTGCACATCACCTCCTTGCCGGGGCCCCATGGCGCTGGCGACCTCGGGCCCGAGGCCTACCGCTTCGTGGACTGGCTGGTCTCCGCCGGCCAGACCATCTGGCAGATGCTGCCCACCACGCCCATCGGCCCGGGCGACAGCCCCTACCAGGGCGAGTCGGCCTTTGCGGGCAGCCCCTGGATGGTGGCGCTGGAGCCCCTGGTGGCCAAGGGCTGGTTGGCGGCGCCCGACGCCCCGGGCTTTGCCGCCGACAAGATCGATTACCGGCACGTGCTGCCCTGGCGCGAGGCCCAACTGCGGTCCGCCGCCGCCGGCTTTGCGGCCCAAGGCTCGGCGGCGGACCGAGCCGCCTTTGCGGCCTGGTGTGCACGCGAGGCCGCCTGGCTGGACGACTACGCGCTCTTCATGGCCCTGCGAACGGCGCATGCGGGCCAGCCCTGGTGGCGCTGGGGCGCACCGTTGACGCAGCGCGAGCCTGCCGACTTGCGCAGCGCGGCCGCCGAGAACGCCGAGGAGGTGTCCTTCTGGCGCTTCGTGCAGTGGCAGTTCGACGAGCAATTTGGCCGGCTCAAGCGCTACGCCAACGAGCGCGGCGTGCGCCTGATGGGCGACCTGCCCATCTTCGTGGCCCACGACAGCGCCGACTGCTGGGCGCGGCCCGACCTCTACTTCTTCGACGCCGACTACCAACCCACCGTCGTGGCTGGCGTACCGCCCGACGACCTTGGGCCGCTGGGCCAGCGCTGGGGCAACCCGCTCTACCGCTGGGACCGCATGGCCGCGGACGGCTTCGCCTGGTGGACGGCCCGCATCAGCCGCGCACTCACGCAGGCCGATGTGTTCCGCATTGACCATTTCCGAGGCTTCGCCGGCTACTTCGAGATCCCGGCCACTTGCCCCGACGCGACCGAGGGCCGCTGGGTCGAAGGGCCAGGACTCGCGCTCTTCACGGCCATCCGCCAGAGCCTGGGCGACCTGCCCATCGTGGCGGAGGACCTCGGCATCATCACCGACGACGTGCACGCGCTGCGCGAGGCCTGTGGCTTCCCGGGCATGGCGATCCTGCAATTCGCGTTTGGCGGCCAGGGAGACCACCCCTATTTGCCGCACAACCTCAAGCCCGGCACCGTGGCCTACACCGGCACCCACGACAACGACACCGTGCTCGGCTGGTGGCACAAGACCTCAGCGCGCGAGCGGGCCTATGCGGGCTCCTACCTGGCGTGCAGCGAGCGCGACGTCCACTGGGCCATGATCCGCGCCTGCGCCAATTCGGTCGCCAGCATTGCCATCTATCCGATGCAGGACGTGCTCGGCCTGCCCACCCAGCACCGCATGAACGTACCCGGCGTCATGGGGGGCAACTGGGAGTGGCGCTTCCACTGGGACATGGTGGGCGCGGAGCCGGCGCGCGTCCTGGGCCTGATCACGGCGGCCGCTGGCCGTGGAGATTTCACGCTCCTGCGACTCCCGACTTGAGGGGGGTCCCTCCCCGAGGGAATCCGCTGGCGGAGCTTGAATGACAGCGTTAGCATGTTTTCATCATGCGTACGCCAACCACCTGCTTGCTCGTCCTGACGCTGCTGCTCTCGGCCTGCGCCAGCCCTGAACCCAAGTCCCCGCTGGCGGACCGATTGCTGGTGGAAGCCGCCTTTGCGGCGCCCAGCAAACCGGTGGACCTGCGCCAGGCCATGGCGATGAGTGATGAGATGGCGCGCTTTGCCGCCGGGCCGCTGGCGGCGGAGGTGCGCATGCACGGCGCGCGCGGGGGGCTGATCTCGGCGATGAACAACCGCTCGGGTCTCAAGCTCGATTACGACACCGCACGCACCCGCACGGCGGGCGAAGCTTATGAGGCACGCACCGGCAACTGCTTGTCGCTGGTGCTGATGACTGCCGTCTTTGCGCGCCATCTGAACCTGCCGGTTCGCTACAACAGCGTCTACCTGGACGAGACCTGGACGCGCAACAACGGGCTCTTCTTCGTGACGGGGCACGTCAACATCACGCTCGGGCGCCCGGTGAGCCCAAACGGCGCTGCGGTGTATCACGAGCCCGAGATGGTGACCCTGGACTTCGTGCCGATCGAAGAAACCCGGCGCCAGCGCGCGACCGCCATTGACGAGCAGACCCTGCTGGCGATGTATGCCAACAACCGAGCGGCTGAAGCGCTCGCGAGCAACGAGCTGGACGACGCCTACTGGTGGTCCCGTGCGGCCATCAAGGCCGACCCGCGCTGGATGGCGTCCTTCAACACGCTGGCTGTGCTGTATCGACGCAAGGGCATGGGGGCCCCGGCCGAGGCGGCGCTGCGCTTTGTGCTCGACCGCGAGCACGAGAACGTGCAGGCGCTCTCCAACCTGGCCCTGGTGCTGAACGACGCTGGCCGCAAGGCCGAGGCCGACCGGGTCACGCACCAGCTCTCCCTGATCCAGCCGGTGCCACCCTACAAGTACTTCGACGAGGGCGTGGCCGCCATGCGCGTGGGCGACTACAAGACGGCCAAAAACCGCTTTGAACGCGAACTGGCCCGGGCTGCCTATGTGGCCGAGTTCCACTTCTGGCTGGGCCTGGCCAACTGGGGCCTGGGCAACCCGACGGCCACGCGCGAGCACATCGCGCAGGCGATGGAGAACAGCGCCACGCAGAAGGACCGCCGGCTCTATGCCGCGAAACTGGCCTGGCTGAAGCGGAACACCGAGCTTGGCCAGGACAGCGAAACCGACAACCAGCGCCGGCTCGACGCCTACCTTCGCCAGCGCTGATCAGGCCAGCGCCAGTGGCTTGAGTCCGATGCGGGTGCGAGCGCGGTCACAGGCCTCGTCGCCCAGGCCCATCGGCGCACGCAGTCCGAACTCCCGGCATGGCGCGGGTCGCCACTCGTGGATCCCGCAACTGGCGGCCTCGCCCACACGGCCCACCAGGGCCGCGCAGCGCGGGGATGCGTGGTCGGTGCCGCGCATGCGCACGATGTGGCCGGTCACCGGCACCGTCAGACCGTCAGGCACGCAGCCGCCTTGACTCTGCAGTTCGCTGGCGTCGAAATCGACCCTGAAGCTGGCACAGCAGGCGCCGCAACTGAGGCAGGGATTGGGGACCTTCATGCGGCGCGAGTGTATTGAGCCTGCCGCCACCCCAATGAGACACTCCGGCGTCTTCCCTCCCGTCCGACGACCATGCGCCTCGCTTTGACCGCCTGCCTCCTGGCCATCGCCCCGCTTGCTGGCGCGGCCGACCTCAATGTCAGCGTGCTGGACCGCAACGGCAAGCCCCTGCCAGAGGCCGTGGTGCTGGTGGACAGCAGTGTGCAGGGCACGCGGCCGGCGCCAGTGCTGGAGGCCAGCATCACGCAGGAGTACCTGAAGTTCGTGCCCGCCGTGACCGTGGTGTCGCCGGGGGCCAAGATCACCTTCAGCAACCGTGACGGCTGGGATCACCACATCATCCTGGGCTTGATGGGCGCCGGGGGCGTCTATCTGGACCCGGGGCAGAACACCCAGATGCGCCTCGCGGGCCGCACCGGCGTGCGCACCGCCAGCGAGACCCGGGCCTTGCCGCAACCCGGCGCCTACCTGTTGGGCTGCCACATCCATGGCTCGATGCGCGGGCATATCTACGTGGCCGACTCGCCCTGGGCCAAGCTCACGAACAGCGAGGGCAAGGCGGCGGTGCAGGGCCTGCCCGAGGGGCCGGTGCGGGTGCGTGTCTGGCACGCCGACCAGTTGGTGGAAGGTGCGGCGGTGTCAGCGCAGGTGGCGGCGACGGGCAATGCCCTGGTCGTCAACACGCAGATCGCGCCGCAGCGCCGCCGCACGGCGCAGAACTTCGACCACTACTGATCTTTAGGCGCGGCGCGTTCGGTCTCGCGCACCACGGTCACCGTGCACGGTGACTCGGCCACCACCTGGGCCGACACGCTGCCCAGATAGCGCCGCAATGCCGACGAGGCGCGCGCGCCCATGACGATGTGGTCGGCCCCGTTGCGGGTCGCGAAGTCGATGATGGCCGCCGCCGGGTCCGGGGCCTCCAGCACATGGAAGGTCAGCCGGCCATCTTCCAGATTCAAGGCCTTGCTGATGGGTCGCGCCCAGTGTTTGAGGCCGATCAGTTGCTTGACGTGCAGGCTGTTGCCGGCCTTGTCGGTCAGCTCGTCCACCCCAATGCGGTTGGTCTTCATCACGCTCACGCAGGCCAGGCGGGCACCGGCCTCGGTCTGGACGATGCGACGCACGGTATCGCGCAACTGGTTGAGCAGGCCTTGGGTTGCGTGCTCGATGTCCACCGCCGCCATGATGATCGGGCTCTGGGCCAACTGCTCGCCCGGCTGGTAGCTGGACTGGGCCTCTGCCCCCAGCGCAAAGAACCAGCGCCGCAAGCGGCGCGACAGGCTGCTGACCTTGACGCGCTCGGCGCGGGCCGTCAGCACCACGCCAGCAGGTTCGCGCAGGTCCAGCGCCAACTGAGCGGCGCTTTGGTAGCGCCGCTCAGGCTTGACCTCCAAGCAGTGCAGGATGATTTCCTGCAACCAGGGCGGGATGCTCGGATCAATGGCGCGCGGTGGCACAGGGTCCACCCACAGGCGCCGGCGCAGGCCACGCACCGAGCTGGGCTGGCCGTAGGGCCGCTCGCCGGTGGCGAGGTGATACAGCATGACGCCGAGCGCGAACAGATCGCTGCGCGGGTCATTGCGGACGAACTGCACCTGCTCGGGCGACATATAGGGCCCGGTGCCCATGGGCAGGCTGAACTCCTCCTCCAGCAGGTCGGGCAGTTGCTCGTGGCGTGAAAGGCCGAAGTCCACGAGCACCGCCGTGCCATCGGGCCTGAAGACGATGTTGCTGGGCTTGATGTCCAGGTGCACCACATGCTGGCGGTGCAGGTCGGCCAGCGCGGTGGCCACGCGGGCGCCGATGTCGGCCACTTCCTCGGGCGGCAGGGGGGCGTCGTCGAGCCGCGGCCGCAGGCTTTCACCGGGGATGTGCTCCATCACGATGTAGGCCTGGCGCGTCCAGTCGCCTCGCGCCACGAAGCGCGGCACATGCGGGCCGCTGAGCTGGGGCATCAGCATCTGCTCGACCTCGAAGCCCACGATGGTGGCCGGATCCTCGCCGCCCTTGATGCGCGGCACCTTCATGATCAGTGGCAGGGTGTCGCCGGGCTGAGGGTCCACCCGGCAGACGCGCCAGAGGTTGGCCATGCCACCTTGGTGGATGCGCTCGTCAAGCCGGAATCCGTCCAGGACCTGGCCGGGCTGGAGGGGCGTGTTGGCGTCGGCGGTGGTCATCTCACTCGCCCGCGAGCAGCCGGCGCGCCAGGCGCTCGGCCAGGGGGCGGGGCAGGGTGGTCTGGCGCAAGGCATCGGCGGCGGCCTCGACGTCATAGGGCACGCGCTCGAAGCGGATCCAGCCGTCTTCTGTAACGCCGTCGCCGGGGTGCCAGATGGCGTAGCAGGCGGCCGGGTTGCCGTCGCGCGGCTGGCCGCAAGAGCCGGGAATGATCAGCCATTGCCGATGGCAGGGCAGGGGCACACGCACGCCGGCTTGCGGCCGGAAGTCACCGGCCTTGCCCACGCCCGACAGGTGATACAGCATGGGCTCGTGCATGTGGCCGCAAACGTTGACGCGGGCCTGCGCATTGCGTGCGGCCTGCAGGCTGCGCATGGCCTCGGAGCGACCCATCACATAGTCCCAGCCGCCAGGGTCGTACGCATTGGCATGGGTGAAGAGGCCGGCGTCCTCACGCACGCGCAAAGGCAGTTCCGCCAGCCATCGCAAGGACTGCGGCCCCAGCTGCTGGCGCGTCCACTCGACCACGGCGCGCGCATCGGCATGCATGCCCGGACGCTCGCCGGCCGCAACGGCAGCGTCGTGGTTGCCCTGAACGGCAACGGCGCCTTGCGCCTGCAAGGCCTGGACTTGTTCCACCACCCAGGCGGGGTCGGCCCCGTAACCGACGAAATCGCCCAGCAGCGCGAATCGCTCCACCCCCTGCTCACGCGCGTGCGAGAGCACGGCCTCCAGGGCTTGGCGGTTGGCGTGGAGGTCGGTGATCAGGGCCCAGGTCATGGGTCCAGCATGCCAGGGCCGCCTGACGTCGGGCTGATGCGCTGGATCAGCCGATGCGGCCCAGAAGCAGGTACTCCATCAGCGCCTTCTGCACATGCATGCGGTTCTCGGCTTCATCCCACACCACGGACTGCGGGCCGTCGATGACCTCGGCCGCCACTTCCTCGCCGCGATGGGCCGGCAGGCAGTGCATGAAGAGCGCGTCGGGCTTGGCGCGGGCCATCATGGCGCTATCGACACACCAGTTGGCGAACGCCGCCTTGCGGGCTTCGTTCTCGGCCTCGTAGCCCATGCTGGTCCAGACGTCAGTCGTAACGAGGTCGGCGCCGGCGCAGGCCTCATGTGGGTCCTTGAAGACCTTGTAGCAACTGGCGTCCTTGACGCCAGCGACCGCAGGGTCGATCTCGTAGCCGCTGGGCGTGCTGACATGGACGGTGAAGCCGAGGATCTCGGCCGCCTGCAGCCAGGTGTTGGCCATGTTGTTGCCATCCCCAACCCAAGCGACCACGCGGCCCTTGAGGGCGTCCAGGTCAATGGCGCCACGCCTGTCCATGCCCCGGGCTTCGAGGAAGGTGAAGAGGTCGGCCAGGATCTGGCAGGGGTGGTACTCGTTGGTCAGGCCATTGATGACCGGCACGCGCGAGTGGGCCGCAAAGCGTTCGATCTTGCTTTGCTCATAGGTGCGGATCATCACCAGGTCGACCATGCGACTGATGACACGCGCCGAATCCTCGATGGGCTCGGCACGGCCCAGTTGGCTGTCGCCGGTGGTGAGGTGCACGACCGAGCCGCCCATCTGGTACATGCCCGCTTCGAAGCTCACCCGCGTGCGGGTGCTGGCCTTCTCGAAGATCATGGCCAAGGTGCGGTCCTGCAGTGGCTGGTAACGCTCGTAGTTCTTGAAGCGCCGCTTGATGCTGGCGGCGCGGTCGAACAGGTAGGCGTACTCCTCGGCGCGCAGGTCCTTGAATTGGAGGTAGTGGCGCATCAGGCTCATCCCAGGCTTCATGCCCGCGGTTCCGCGAGGAAGTCCTTGATCAGTGGCACCAGCCTGCGCACGACTTCGTCGATCTCGTCGGCGCTGATGATCAAGGGCGGCAGCAGGCGTACCACGCGGTCGGCGGTGACGCTCAGCAGCAGGCCGGCGCCCAAGGCCCTGGCCAGCAGCACGCCGCAGGGGCGGTCGAGTTCGATGCCGAGCATCAAGCCTTGGCCGCGGATTTCGACGACGCCGGCCACGCCAGCCAGGCCAGCTTCCAGCGCCGCTCGCAGCTGCGCACCGCGGGCCGCAGCATTGCTCAGCAAGCCATCGGAGGTCATCACCGTCAGCGTCTCGACGCCGGCCCGCATCGCCAGCGGATTGCCGCCGAAGGTGCTGCCGTGGCTACCCGCCGTCAGCACGCCGGCGGCGCGCGGGCCGCAAACGACGGCGCCAATCGGCACACCCGACCCCAGGCCCTTGGCCAGGGGCATCACGTCGGGCTGAATGCCAGCCCACTGATGAGCAAACCACTTGCCGGTGCGCCCCAGGCCGCATTGCACCTCGTCCAGCATCAGCAGCAGGTTGCGCTCGTCGCACAGGCGGCGCAGGCCCTGCAGGAACTCGATGCGGGCTGGGTTGATGCCGCCTTCGCCCTGGATGGTTTCCAGGAAGATGGCCGACACGCCGGGGTTGGCGTCCAGCGCGGCCTGGACGGCGGCCAGGTCGTTGAGCGCCACACGCACGAAGCCAGGCACCAGCGGTCCAAAGCCCGCCTGGATCTTGCGATTGGCAGTGGCCGACAGCTTGGCGATGGAACGGCCATGGAAAGCGCCCTCGAAGACGATCACCGCAGGTTCGTCGATGCCCTTGTCGTGCCCGAACTTGCGGGCGATCTTGAGCGCGGCCTCATTGGCCTCCAGCCCGCTGTTGCAGAAGAAGACGTTGCTCAGGCCCGAGGCCTCGCACAGCAAGGCCGCCAGTTGCTCCTGCAGCGGCACGTAGTAGTAGTTGCTCGAGTGGATGAGCTTGGCGGCCTGGTCCTGCAAGGCCGGCACCAGTTTGGGGTGGTTGTGCCCCAGCGTGTTGACGGCAATCCCCGCGAGCGCGTCCAGATATCGTCGACCCTCCACGTCCCACACCCAGCAGCCTTGGCCGTGCGACAGCGCAACGGGCAAGCGTCCGAAAACCGGCATGACGTGAGGTTCTGACGACGGCGACGCAGGATTCAACGAGGTCTCCTTGAAAAGGAAAGGATGATGGGGCCGCGATTCTAGGGTTCGCTCCGCAACTTTGCTGCGGCGCAGCACATCCAAGGCAAAATAGTTGGAACCGCAGTTTGCAAATTGATGGAAACCCCGAAAAAGCCGCGCGAAGTCTTCATCCAGGGGGTCACCCTGGAAGGCAAGACATTCCGCCCCAGCGATTGGGCGGAGCGCCTGGCCGGTGCCATGTCGAGCTTCCGCCCCGGCGGCGCGCCGACGCGGCCCGGGGCCCACATCGGCTACTCGCCGCTTTGCGTTCCCCGTGTGGTCAATGGCGTCAAGTGCGTCATCGTCAGCGAGGCTCTGAAGTCGGTGGAGCCCATGGCCTGGGATTTCGTCATGAACTTTGCAAGCGACAACCATCTGCAAGTGGTCGAGGCTTGTCTGTTGCCCGAGCCGGGCAGCTCGACGAGCTAGGCCGAGCCCGGATGGGCATCGCCAGCCGTTCCTTCTAAGCTCGGGTCAAGGAATGAGGGTGGTCTGTCAATGACACTGCAGCAGCACGCCGCAGCGAGGAGCAAATCGACCAGTAGGACGGTGTCTTGGGCGGCCCTGCCAGGTCAGCCCACGTGGGTCCTGCTGCGCGGCATGTCGCGCGAAAGCGGCCATTGGGGGCGCTTTCCGCAGGCGCTCGGCCGCTTTTTGCAAACGGCCCAGCCCGGCTCCGGGATGCGCATGCTCGATCTGCCCGGCATGGGCGAGCGGCGCGGCGACACCAGCCCGACCCGCGTCAGTGCCATCGTCGATGAATGCCGGGCACAGCTGGCTGCCGCCGGCGTGCGTGGGCCCGTCTACCTGGTCGGCATGTCGCTGGGCGCCATGGTGGCCACCGACTGGATCGCCCACCATCCGGCCGAAGTCGCGGGCGGCGTGTTGATCAATGCCAGCGTGCGCCCCTTCAGCGAGCGCTTCCGCATGGTGCGGCCGATGAGCTATGTGACGCTAATGCTGCTGAGCCTGAGCCGCTTCAGTGCCCGCCCGCGCGAGGCCCGTGTGCTGCGCCTGACGACGCGACTGGTTGAACGCGAGGCGGTGCTGGACCACTGGGTCGCGCTCGCACGCGAGCGGCCACTGGGCGTGCGCAACAGCTTCCGCCAGCTTTACGCGGCCTGGCGCTACCGGGCCAGCCGCACGCGGCCGGGTGCGCCCATCCTGCTGCTGTGCAGCAAAGGTGACACTTTGGTGGACTGGCGCTGCTCCCAGGCGATGAGCCGGGCTTGGGGGGCGCCGCTGCGCCTGCACACACAGGCTGGGCACGACCTGCCGCTGGATGACCCCGAGTGGGTGGCGGGCGCCATCACCGACTGGCTGGCCGAG
>CALMQC010000737.1 GCA_937871895.1 uncultured Roseateles sp.
GTGACTTGAATGACATGTACCGCAAGACCCGCGCCGAAGGTTTCGGCCCCGAGGTCAAGCGCCGCGTCATGATCGGCACCTATGTGCTGTCGCACGGCTATTACGACGCCTACTACCTGCAGGCCCAGAAGCTGCGCCGCATGATCGCGGACGACTTCCAGAGTTGCTTCCAAAGTTGCGACCTGATCGCCGGCCCCGTGGCTCCGAGCGTGGCCTGGAAGCACGGCGCCGGCAAGGACGACCCGACCGCCGCTTACCTGGCCGACATCTTCACCCTGCCCGGCTCCCTGGCCGGCCTGCCCGGCATGAGCGTGCCGGTGGGCACGGGTGAAGGCGGCCTGCCGGTGGGCCTGCAGCTCATCGGCAACTACTTCCAGGAAGGCCAGTTGCTGCACGCCGCGCACGCGCTGCAGCAAGCCACCGACTGGCACCGCGCTTCACCGGCGGGGTACTGATATGTCCAACAGCAAACTCATCCGCGGCTACGAGGTCGTGATCGGCCTGGAGAACCACGTCCAGCTCTCGACCCAGTCCAAGATCTTCAGCGGCGCTTCGACCGCCTTTGGCGCGGCGCCCAACACGCAGGCCTGCCCGGTGGACCTGGCCCTGCCCGGCACCCTGCCGGTGTTGAACCGCGCGGCCGTCGAGCGCGCCATCCGCTTTGGCCTCGCGGTCGGCGCCAAGGTCGCGCCGCTGTCCATCTTTGCCCGCAAGAACTACTTCTACCCGGACCTGCCCAAGGGCTACCAGATCAGCCAGTTCGAGATCCCGGTGGTGCAGGGTGGCAGGGTGGAGTTCTTCGTCGGCGACAAGAAGCACGTCGTCAACCTGACGCGCGCCCACCTCGAAGAAGACGCCGGCAAGAGCCTGCACGAGGACTACCAGGGCCAGAGCGGCATTGACCTGAACCGCGCCGGCACGCCGCTCTTGGAGATCGTCTCCGAGCCCGACATGCGCTCGGGCGCCGAGGCCGCCGAGTACGCCAAGACGCTTCACGCCCTCGTGATGTGGCTCGGCATCTGCGACGGCAACATGCAGGAAGGCTCGTTCCGCTGCGACGTGAACGTCTCGGTGCGCAAGCCCGGCGCGCCCTTCGGCACGCGCCGCGAGATCAAGAACCTCAACAGCTTCCGCTACCTCGTGGACGCGGTGCACTACGAGGTCAACTGGCAGATCGACGAGATCGAGGATGGCCGCAAGATCCAGCAGGCCACGGTCCTCTACAACCCCGACACCGGCGAGACCCGCGCGATGCGCAGCAAGGAGGACTCGGCCGACTACCGCTACTTCCCCGACCCCGACCTGCCGCCCCTCGTCATCGAGCCGGCGTGGGTGGAGCGCGTGAAGGGCGAGATGCCCGAGTTGCCCGGCGTGATGGCGGCACGCTTCGTCGCGCAGGACGGCCTGCCCGAGTACGACGCGACCATGATGACGCAGAGCCTCGCGACGGCGCGCTACTACGAGGCCGCCAAGGCCGCAGGCGCAGCGCCCAAGCTGGTGGCGAACTGGGTGATGGGTGAGATCAGCAAGCGGCTGAACAGTGAGGGCACGGCGATCGACGCCGCGCCGGTGTCGCCGGCCGTGCTGGCCCAGTTGATTGGCCGCATCACGGACGGCACCATCTCCAACAATGCCGCCAAGCAAGTGTTCGACGCGCTCTGGTCCGAGGGCGGCAGCGTGGACGCCGTCATCGAAGCCAAGGGCCTCAAGCAGATGAGCGACACCGGCGCCATCGAGGCCATCCTGGACGACGTCCTGGCGGCCAATCAAAAGTCGGTGGAGGAGTTCCGCGCTGGCAAGGACAAGGCCTTCAATGCGCTCGTCGGTCAGGCCATGAAGGCCACCAAGGGCAAGGCCAATCCGGCGCTGGTGAACGAGCTGTTGAAGAAGAAGCTCGGCTGACGGAGCCGGTCAGCCCCCGGAAGCGGCGCGCGACGGCGGCTCGGCCGGCGGCAGCGAACCGGGCGCCGTGCCGGCCCAGAGCTTGCGCAGGCGCTTGAGCTCGGCGTCGAACACGCCGTTGATGCGCACGACCTCGGCCTTCTGGTTCTCGATCAGGGTCTTCTGCGCCTCGACGGCGGCGTCGTTGGCGTCGAGTTGCTGCTTGAGCTTCGGCGGCAGGGCCTTGCCCTTGTAGAACTCGGCTTCGTCGAGCAGAGGCTTGCGCTCGGCGGTGAGGTCCTTGACGCGGCGCTCGGAGCCACGCACCGACTTCTGCGCGTCCTCCAACGCCAAGGTGCGTGCGCGCTGGTGGCTCGCCTCGTTGGGGTAGCGCTGCATCAGGAGCCGGTCGCGGCGGATGGCGTCCTGCTGGGCGATGCGCTCAGCGGCGGCGCGGCGTTCGGCAGCTTCCTTGGCGGCACGCTCCTCGGGGCTGAGGAAGGGCGGCAGGATGGAGCGCGTCGAGCCATCGGCGTTCAGGATGCGCTGCTCGCGGCCCAGGCACTCGGGGATGGGTCGGTCGCCCGTCAGGCGGCGGCCATCGGGCGTGGTGCAGGTATAGATGCCACGGCCGGCAATCGGTTCGTGCTGCGCCCACGCAGGCGCCAGCGCGGTGGTCACACCAAGCAGCAGAATCGACGCAGCAAGCCGATCAAACGCCATAGCGCTCCCGATAGGCTTGCACGGCCGGGCGATGCGCGGCCAGGGCCGGGGCGGCGTCCAGATAGGCCAGCAGGTCCGCGAGGCCCGCAATGGCCACCACCGGCAGGCCCAGGCGCTGCTGCACATCCTGCACGGCCGACCAGGGCTGGTCCACGCCGTTCTCGGCGGCTTTCTCCTGGCGGTCGAGGGCGATGGCGACGCCGCAGGGCGTGGCGCCGACGGCCTGGATCATCTGCAGCGACTCGCGCACCGAGGTGCCGGCCGAGATCACGTCGTCAATGATGAGCACACGGCCCTTGACCGGCGCACCGACGAGGGTGCCGCCTTCACCGTGATCCTTGGCTTCCTTGCGGTTGTAGGCAAAGGGCTTGTTGTGGCCGCGCCGGGCCAGCTCGATGGCCACCGCTGCGGCGAGCGTGATGCCCTTGTAGGCGGGGCCAAAGATCATGTCGAAGGCCAGGCCCGAGGCGATCAGGCTCTCGGCGTAGAAGCCGGCCAGGCGGCCCAGCTTGGCGCCGTCGTCAAAGAGGCCCGCGTTGAAGAAGTAGGGACTGAGCCGCCCCGCCTTGGTTTTGAACTCGCCGAAGCGAAGCACGCCCGCCTCGACGGCGAAGGCCACGAACTCCTGGGCGAGGGGCTGAGAAGAGGACTGCATGGGCGAGGGATTCTAGGAGTGCCCTCACAGCGCTTTGGCGGGGTCCCGGTGCCGTCGTGTGACAACTTAGGGGTTGGCATGACTTTTGGTCCCCGGCGATGCGCTGCCCCTGCTGACAAACATCGACGGGGCCGCTGCCATACTGCCGCCCATGCGATTCATCACTGCCAATCTCAATGGCGTGCG
>CALMQC010000738.1 GCA_937871895.1 uncultured Roseateles sp.
AGGTGTGCAGGGCCTGGTACTGCAAGGCGTTGTAGCAGCCCATGCCCAGAAAGCCGACCAGCCCGAAGTAGCGCCAGCGCGCCAGCACTGCGCCAGGGTGTCTGAGCAGCCGCCACGCCAAGGGCGCCAACAACAGCAGGGCCAGGCTCCAGCGCAGGCCGTTCAGCGTGACCGGGCTGATCTGGTCGCGCAGCAGCCGGCCCACCACGGCATTGCCGGCCCAGAGCAGGGCCGGCAGGGTCAAATTTGCAGCGAGTCGAGGGGAGATGCGCACCACAGGAGAATCGCGGGCCGAACCGTGCCACACAAAGCCAAACAGCGCGCGCACGATACCCGAGCGCGCGGCGTCTTTCAGTCCATCGCCCTCCAGGAGCCCCCATGCAAGCCCATGCCATCGTGATCGACACCCAAGGCGGCCCCGAGGTGATGCAGTGGAAGGCCGTCGATGTCGGGCAGCCCGGCCCGGGCGAGGTACGGATTCGCCATGAGGCCGTGGGGCTGAACTACATCGACGTCTACCAACGCAACGGCACCTATCCCATGCCCTTGCCGGCCCGGCTGGGCATGGAAGGGGCCGGCGTCATCGAGGCTGTGGGCGAGGGCGTTGCCGACCTCCAGGTCGGTGACCGCGTGGCCTATGCCAGCCAGCCCCCGGGCGCCTACAGCAGCCACCGTGTGATGCCCGCGCGCTGTGTACTGCGTCTGCCGGATGGCATCGATTTCGACACTGCGGCGGCCATGATGCTCAAGGGCTTGACCGTGCAGTACCTGCTGCGCCGCACCTTGCCACAAGGCGGGCTGCAGGCCGGAGAGTTCGTGCTCTTTCACGCAGCGGCCGGCGGGGTGGGGCTGATCGCCTGCCAATGGGCGCGGGCCTTGGGCTTGCGCTTGATTGCCACGGCAGGGTCCGATGAGCGCTGCCAGACCGCCATCGCGCACGGCGCGGAGTTCGCCATCAACTACCGCAGCCAGCCGGACTTCGCCGCGCGGGTGCGTGAGATCACCGGCGGCCGTGGCGTCCGCGTGGTCTACGACTCGGTGGGCGCCGACACCTGGGAGGGCTCGCTGAACAGCCTAGCACCGTTCGGCCTGATGGTCAGCTTTGGCAATGCCTCGGGCGTCGTGCCGCCGATCCAGGTCAGCCAGCTCGCCGCCAAGGGCTCGCTCTACCTGACACGGCCCACCATCTTCACCCACCTGGCCACGCGCGAGTCCACGCTGGAGATGGGGCGGGAGCTGTTCGACGTCGTGTCACGCGGCCAGGTCAGGCTGCACATTGACCGTCGCTATGCGCTGGCCGACGCCGCCACCGCCCACCGTGACCTGGAAGCGCGCCGCATCACCGGCAGTGTGGTGCTGAAACCCTGAGGCCTGCCTCAGGCGTGGTAGGTCACCAGGTCAAAGCTGAAGCATGACCCCACGCCCGGGGTGCTCTCCACGCGCACCTCGCCGCCCATCAGGCGCACCAGGCGTTGCACGATGGTCAGGCCGAGCCCCGTGCCGCCATAGCGGCGGGTGATCGAGCCATCCGCCTGGGTGAAGGGATCGAAGATCTGGCTGACCTGCTCACCCGTCATGCCAATGCCGGTGTCCGATACCGCAATGCTCAGCCGTTGCACGTCCTCGGCATCGTGGCTCTCGCGCTCGACCCTGCGAATCTCCACCCGCACCTCGCCACGTTCGGTGAACTTGAGGGCGTTGCCGATCAAGTTGATCAGCACCTGCCGCAGCCGCAGCGCGTCGCCGCGCAGCACCGGCGGCACTTCAGGCTCGGTGAAGGCGTGCAGGGCCAGGCCTTTGCCCTGGGCCTGCAGCACCAGCGGTTGCAGCGCCTCGGACACGCAGTCGTGCAGACTGAAGGGCTCACGCTCGATGACGATGCGGCCGGCCTCGATCTTGGCCACGTCCAGCAGGTCGTTGATGATGGTCATCAAGCCTCGCGCCGAGTCGTGCGCCATCTGGATGAATTGGCGCTGACGGTCGGTCAGCTCGGTGCGGAGCACCAACTCGGTCAGGCCCAGCACGCCATTCATCGGGGTGCGGATCTCGTGGCTCATGTTGGCCAAAAAGCTGCTCTTGGCCTGGCTGGCCGACTCCGCCGCCTGACGGGCCGCCTCCAGCGCCGCCTGGCTGGCCTTGAGGTCGGCGATGTCACGCGCATTGAGCTGCATCACATCGGCCCCGGTCACCGGGTCACGCATCGGCCGGGCGTCCAGCAAGTGCCAGCGCGCGCCGCCCTGGGTGCGCAGCTCGGCCTCCATGCGGCAGGCCTCGCCTTCGCGCAGGCGCGTCAACACGCTCTCGGCATCGTGTTCGTGCACGAAGAGGCGGCTGAACTCTGTCTTGCCGCTCTCCGGCGGTGCATCACCGAAGTTGACGGCCGCCGCCGGGTTGCGCATCAGCAGCTCGGCGCCGTCCAGGCTGAAGACGGCAATGCGGATCGAGGTGTGGTTCAGCGCCTCGACGCCGCGCAGCATGCTCAGGTCGGCCCCGCCGCCCAATGAATCGGCCGCCATCAAGAGGCCCAGGCGCCGGTCCGGCAGGCGGATGCCGCGCGACACCAGCATCACCGTCTTGGGTTCGCCGTTGGGGTAGAGCGTCCACTGCTCGCGCACGATGCGCCCCTGGGCCAGGTGGCCCACCGCGGCCGCAACCCGCTCACGCGCGGCAATGCCGTGCTCGGCGAAGTCACGGCCCAGGAATTCCTCGGCGCTGCCGGCACGCCAAAAGCGCAGCGCCGCCGCATTGGCCCACAGATTGCACTGGCGTTCGGGGTCGAAGACCCACAAGGGAACGTCAAGCCAGTCGTAGTGGGCGAGGCTGGAGAAGTCGAGGAGCATGGAGGGCCGCAGGGAGCACCCGGCATTTTCGCCGCTCCGCTCGGCGATCACTGTGGCGCTCAGAACGGGAGTTTCCCTCGCCACATCTGGCCGTACATCACCCAGTCACCGAGAAAGCTGTAGAGCGGGTAGCGAAAGGTGGCCGGGCGGTTGTGCTCGAAGAAGAAATGCCCCACCCACGCACAGGCATACCCCGCCAGCAGCCCGAACCCGAGCCAGCGCCACTCGCCTGTTCCGATCAGCATGCCCAGGCAGAGCAGCCCCAGGCTGGAGCCCAGGAAATGCAGGCGCCGGTTGCGCCGGTCAGTGTGCTCACCCAGGTAGAACGGGTAGAACTCGCGGAACGAGGTGTAGCGCTCGGTGCTCATGCGCACATTGGACGCCCTGGCGCGCCGCACACGCCATCCGGGCATCTCCGCAACGCCCCCCTTCGAAATGTGCTGCGGGTGGGTTTCAAGGGGTGGACCGCGCGCATGGCTGTGCTATGTTGCCGAGACACCTGCACACGGAGGCCCCATGAAAGTCATCGACATCCTGCGCGTCAAGGGCGGCACGCTGTTCACCGTTTCCCCAGACCAGCCGTTGATGAATGCCGTCACCGTGATGTCGGAGCACGACATCGGCTCCCTGGTGGTCATGGAGCATGGTGATCTGGTCGGCATGCTGACCTTCCGCGAGGTCATCCAGGCCATCGTGATGAATGGCGGCGCCGTCGGGGCCACCCTGGTGCGCACGGTGATGGACGACGCGCCGCTGACCTGCACCCCGGCCACCGAGATCGACGAAGTCCGCCGCATGATGCTTGGCCGGCACGCGCGCTACATGCCGGTGCTGGACGGCAAGGTGCTGATCGGCGTGATCTCCTTCTACGACGTGGCCCGTGCCGTGGTGGACAGCCAGGACTTCGAGAACCGCATGCTCAAGGCCTACATCCGTGACTGGCCCATTGAGGAAGCCGCCGCCGACGACACCGCCGCGCCGCACTGAGCGAGCCCCAAGCCGGCCGATAAAATCCCGGGTCCACTTTCAGACAGGCCTGGGATGTCCGGCAGCACTTTCGGCACGCTTTTCCGCGTCACCAACTTCGGCGAAAGCCATGGCCCGGCCATTGGCTGCGTGATTGACGGCTGCCCTTCCGGGCTGGCCCTCAGCGAGGCCGATATCCAGCCCGACTTGGACCGCCGCCGCCCCGGCACCAGCCGGCACGTCACCCAGCGCAGCGAGCCAGATGCCGTTGAGATCCTCTCCGGCGTCTACGAAGGCCAGACCACCGGCACGCCGATCTGCCTGCTGATCCGCAATCAGGACCAGCGCAGCAAGGACTACGGCAACATCCTCGACACCTTCCGCCCCGGCCACGCCGACTACACCTACTGGCGCAAGTACGGGCTGCGCGACCCACGCGGCGGTGGGCGCTCTTCAGCCCGCTTGACGGCGCCCATGGTCGGCGCTGGCGCCGTGGCCAAGAAATGGCTGCAGCAACAGTACGGCACGCGCTTTCGGGGCTGCATGACCCAGTTGGGCGAGGTGCCCATCGCCTTCGAGAGTTGGGACTATGTCGGTGCCAACCCGTTCTTTGCCGCCAATGTGAGCCAGATCGAGCAGTTGGAGGCCTACATGGACGCGCTGCGCAAATCGGGCGACTCGGTGGGGGCCCGCATCCGCGTTGAGGCCACCGGCGTGCCCGTGGGCCTGGGTGACCCGCTCTTTGACAAGCTCGACGCCGACATCGCCTACGCGCTGATGGGCATCAACGCGGTCAAGGGCGTGGAGATCGGCGCGGGCTTCGGCGCCGTCAGCCAGCGCGGCAGCGAGCACGGCGACGAGCTCACGCCCACTGGCTTTGCCAGCAACAACGCCGGCGGCGTGCTGGGCGGCATTTCGACCGGGCAGGACCTGGTGGCCGAGATCGCCATCAAGCCCACCAGCTCGATCCGCCTGCCCAAGGCCAGCATCGACCGGGCTGGCGAGCCTACCGTGGTCGAGACCTTCGGCCGCCACGACCCCTGCGTCGGCATCCGGGCCACGCCCATCGCCGAGGCCATGCTGGCCCTGGTGCTGATGGACCACGCGCTGCGCCACCGCGCCCAGTGCGGGGACGTGGCCCTGGCCACTGCGCCCATTGCTTCAGCCCG
>CALMQC010000739.1 GCA_937871895.1 uncultured Roseateles sp.
CACGCCGGCGACGGCAACGTGCACACCAACATCCCCGTCAACAGCGACAACTACGCCATGCTGCAGACGGCCCACGCCGCCGTGGCCCGCATCATGGTGCTGGCACGCAGCCTCAACGGCGTGATCTCGGGCGAGCACGGCATCGGCATCACCAAGCTCGAATTCCTGACTGACGCCGAGCTGGCCAACTTCGAGGACTACAAGCGCCGCATCGACCCCGAAGGCCGCTTCAACAAGGGCAAGCTGATCCGCCACGGCGACGTCGCCGCCGACCTGCGCAATGCCTACACGCCGTCCTTCGGCCTCATGGGGCATGAGTCGCTGATCATGCAGCAGAGCGACATCGGCGCGATTGCCGATTCGGTCAAGGACTGCCTGCGCTGCGGCAAGTGCAAGCCCGTCTGCGCCACGCATGTGCCGCGTGCCAACCTGCTCTACAGCCCGCGCAACAAGATCCTCGCCACCTCGTTGCTGGTCGAGGCCTTCCTGTACGAAGAGCAGACGCGCCGCGGTGTGAGCATCAAGCACTGGCAGGAGTTCGAGGACGTGGCCGACCACTGCACGGTCTGCCACAAGTGCGAGTCGCCCTGCCCGGTCAAGATCGACTTCGGCGACGTGACCATGAACATGCGCAACCTGTTGCGCAAGATGGGCCAAAAGAGCTTCCGCCCCGGCAACGCGGCGGCGATGTTCATGCTCAACGCCACCAATCCCGAGACCATCAAGCTGGCCCGCACGGCCATGGTGGGCGTGGGCTTCAAGGCGCAGCGCCTGGCGGTGGACCTGTTCAAGACCCTTGGCCGCAAGCAGACCTCGGCGCCGCCGGCCACGGTGGGCACGGCGCCCGTCAAAGAGCAGGTCATCCACTTCGTCAACAAGAAGCTGCCTGGCGGCCTGCCCAAAAAGACCGCCCGCGCCCTGCTCGACATTGAGGACAAGGACTACGTCCCCATCATCCGGCCGCCGCAAGTGGCGACCGATGCCGAGGCCGTCTTCTACTTCCCCGGCTGCGGCTCGGAGCGCCTCTTCAGCCAGGTCGGCCTCGCCACCCAGGCCATGCTTTGGCATGCCGGCGTGCAGACGGTGCTGCCACCCGGCTACCTGTGCTGCGGCTACCCGCAGCGCGGCTCGGGCCAGTTCGACAAGGCCGAGAAGATGATCACCGACAACCGGGTGCTCTTCCACCGCGTCGCCAACACGCTCAACTACCTCGACATCAAGACCGTCGTCGTCAGCTGCGGCACCTGTTTTGACCAGTTGCAGGGCTACAAGTTCGAAGAGATCTTCCCCGGCTGTCGCATCGTGGATATCCACGAGTTCCTGCTGGAGAAGGGCATCAAGCTGGATTCGCAGCAGAGCTACCTCTACCACGACCCCTGCCACTCGCCCATGAAGCAGCAGGACCCGATGAAGACCGTCAAGGCCCTCGTCGGCGAGGGCGTCGTCAAGAGCGAGCGCTGCTGCGGCGAGAGCGGCACGCTCGGCGTGACGCGCCCCGACATCTCCACCCAGGTGCGCTTCCGCAAGGAAGAAGAGCTGCGCAAGGTGGAAGCCCAGCTGCGCAGCAGCGGCAAGGTCGGCGCGCAGGACAACCTCAAGATCCTGACCTCCTGCCCCAGCTGCCTGCAAGGCCTGACGCGCTACGGCGATGACCTGCAAAACGGCCTGCTCGAAGCCGACTACATCGTCATCGAGATGGCCAAGCAGATCCTGGGCGAGAACTGGCTGCCCGAGTACGTGGCCCGTGCCAACAACGGCGGCATCGAGCGGGTGCTGGTGTGAGTTGTGTTCTGTGCAGCAGTGACGGCGGGCACGTCGTCCTGCGCACCGACAAGTTCCGCATCGTGCGGGTCGAGGGCGAAGAGGCCGCGCGCTTTCCCGGCTTCTACCGGCTGATCTGGAGCGCCCACGTGGCCGAGTTCTCGGACCTCGGCCGTGAGGACCGCTTGCTGTGCATGGACGCCGTCGCGGCGTTGGAGGCCGTGCTGCGGCAGCAGCTCCAGCCCACCAAGATCAATCTGGCCAGCCTGGGCAATGTGGTGCCGCATCTGCACTGGCATGTGATCCCGCGCTGGGCGGACGACAGCCACTTCCCCGCGCCCATCTGGGCGGCGGCGGCACGCAGCGTGCCAAGCCGGCCATTGGATCTGGCGGTGCTGGACGCCGCCGTGGCGGCGGCGCTGGGCTGATCTCAGCGCTGGGGCGCCAGGCCCAGTTGCACCGTCGTCGTCGTCGGTGCTGCGTCCGGAGCCGGCTCGCTGCGCTCCTGCACACCCAGCACGAAGCTGAAGCTCTGCGGCGCCTGGCGTGCGGCGCTGTCCTGGCAGCTCAGTTGGCGCACCGCGCGGCGCACGGCAACGCGGGCGTCCATCGGCGCAGCGCCCGCCACTTCCACATCACGCACCTCGTCGCCTTCAAGCACGAAGTGCACCGTCACGTCCTCGCGCAGGCCCGTGCGCTGGCGCAGCTGGGCCAGGCGCTCTTGCAACTGCTGGTCCAGGCCGGCGCAGGCAGCGCGTACATCGGTGCGGGTCACCGGGCTGCTGGCGGCCAGCAGGTCGCGCGAGGGGTTGCTGGCCATCGCAGCGGTGGCGCTGATGGCCAGGCTCAGAGTGGCAAGGGCGGGAGCGATACGGCGGGTGAAGTTCATGGGGCGTCTCCTGAATGCGGTGACAGCACGGGGCTGAAGGTGGACCGCTCGGTTCGTCGATCCATGGACTGAAGCGTAGGCAGCGGCCCTGTGCATCGCCAGCACCAGCCGACCATTTGCAGTTCCGTACGACAGACTGCGGATTTGTGCGACGAAGCTGGCGTCTTGTTGGCGGCTCCCTGGCCTCTGGCATGCCGACTCGACCCTTACACTGATTTTTTCTGAGGCACTCACAAGTCACCATGAGAAAAGTTGCACTCATCACCGGCGTCACTGGACAGGACGGCGCCTACCTCGCCGAACTGCTGCTCTCCAAGGGCTACGAGGTGCATGGCATCAAGCGTCGGTCGTCGCTGTTCAACACCGACCGGGTCGACCACCTCTACCAGGATCCCCACGTCGACAACCAGCGCTTCAAGCTCCACTACGGCGACCTGACCGACTCCACCAACCTCATCCGCATCGTCCAAGAGACGCAGCCCGACGAGATCTACAACCTCGGCGCCATGAGCCACGTGGCCGTGAGCTTTGAGCAGCCCGAGTACGCCGCTGACGCCGACGGCATCGGCACCCTGCGCCTGCTCGAAGCCATCCGCATCCTCGGCCTGCAGAAGAAGACCCGCTTCTACCAAGCTTCCACCTCCGAGCTCTACGGCCTGGTGCAAGAGATCCCGCAGAAGGAAACCACCCCCTTCTACCCGCGCAGCCCCTACGCGGTCGCCAAGATGTACGCCTACTGGATCACGGTCAACTACCGTGAGGCCTATGGCATGTACGCCTGCAACGGCATCCTCTTCAACCACGAGAGCCCGCTGCGCGGCGAAACCTTCGTCACCCGCAAGATCACCCGCGCCATCGCCCGCATTGCGCTAGGGCTGCAGGACTGCCTGTATCTGGGCAACATGAGCGCCCTGCGCGACTGGGGCCACGCCAAGGACTACGTCGAGATGCAGTGGATGATGCTGCAGCAGGACAAGCCCGAGGACTTCGTCATCGCCACCGGCGTGCAGTACAGCGTGCGCCAGTTCGTCGAGTTCGCCGCCGCTGAGCTCGGCATCACCGTCGAGTTCAAGGGCCAGGGCGAGCAAGAAGTCGGCGTCGTCGCCAAGGTCGTGGGTGACAAGGCCAAGTGCAAGGTCGGCGACGTCATCGTGCGCGTCGACCCGCGCTACTACCGCCCCACCGAGGTCGAGACCCTGCTCGGCGACCCCACCAAGGCCAAGGAGAAGCTCGGCTGGGTCCCCAAGACCACGCTCAAGGAGCTGGTGGCCGAGATGGTCCAGTCCGACTACACCTCCGCCCGCCGCGACAGCCTCGTCAAGCTCGCCGGGTTCCAGGCTTACGACTACAACGAGTGAACGTGGAGCCCCTCGTCCAGCCCCGCCTTACTGAACGCGGGCGGTCTGACCGGTCCCCCGAGGGGACGGCGATGCTTGCGGCATTGAGCCGCAAGCACATCGCCATGGCGGGCCGGCTTGGGAGCGGCCCGGCGCTCGGCCCGAACAGGCGGTGCGCTCGGCACACCTACTAGCCCTTCGCTACTGGGATGGACAAACAAGCCAAGATCTTCATCGCCGGCCATCGCGGCATGGTCGGTTCGGCCCTCGTGCGCCGCCTGCAAGCCGGTGGCTACACCAACGTGCTCACCGCCGGCCGGCAGGAGCTGGATCTGCTGGACCAGCGTGCCGTGCACGCCTGGCTGCAAGAGAAGCGGCCTGACTACCTCTTCATCGCCGCCGCCAAGGTCGGCGGCATCCAGGCCAACAACGTCTACCGCGCCGAGTTTCTGTACCAGAACCTCATGATCGAGGCCAACCTCATCCATGGCGCCCACCTCGCGGGCGTGCAGCGGCTGATGTTCCTCGGCTCCTCCTGCATCTACCCCAAGCTCGCGCCCCAGCCGCTCAAGGAAGACTGCCTGCTCACCGGCCCGCTCGAGCCCACCAACGAGCCCTACGCCATCGCCAAGATCGCCGGCATCAAGCTCTGCGAGAGCTACAACCGCCAGTACGGCCGCCAGTACGTCAGCGCCATGCCGACCAACCTCTACGGCCCCAACGACAACTACGACCTGCAGAGCAGCCACGTCCTGCCCGCCCTCATCCGCAAGGCGCATGAGGCCAAGCAGCGCGGTGACGCCGAGCTCGTCGTCTGGGGCACCGGCACCCCGCTGCGCGAGTTCCTCTACGTCGATGACCTTGCCGATGCCTGCGTCCACCTGATGGAAACCGGCGCCGACGACATCCTCACCAACGTCGGCGTTGGCTCTGACGTCACCATCCGCCAACTCGCCGAAACCGTCTGCGAGGTGGTCGGCTTCCCCGGCAAGCTGGTGTTTGACACCTCCAAGCCTGACGGCACGCCCCGCAAGCTCATGGACGTGAGCCTGCTCACCAGCCGTGGGTGGCGCGCCAAGACCGGGCTGCGCGAGGGCATTGCGCTGGCGTACGCCGACTTCCAGCAGCGCTTTCCCGGCTGAGGCGCTGCTCCCAGGCGCATGGCCGTTGGCGTCAGGCGGCGCCAAGCCCCCCTTTACACTGCCGCCATGCCCCAGCCCACCGAGATCACGGTTCACCAGTTCTCGCGCGTGCTGGAAGTGGCCTTTGATGACGGCGCCCGCTTCCAGATCCCCTTTGAGCTGATGCGCGTCTACAGCCCCTCGGCCGAGGTGCAGGGCCACGGCCCAGGCCAAGAGGTGTTGCAAACCGGCA
>CALMQC010000740.1 GCA_937871895.1 uncultured Roseateles sp.
GTCATGGCTGCCGGCCCAAAGCCCACGCGGGCCAGCAGCAGCGCCTGGCGGGCTTCGCCCAGCAGGTGGGCGCCATCGTTGCTGGCGCTGCCGTCCACGCCCAGACCCACCTTCACGCCCGCGCGCCGCATGGCGCCGATGGGCGCGATGCCCGAGGCCAGGCGCATATTGCTGCAGGGGCAGTGGGCCACGCCGGTGCGCGTGCGGCCGAAGAGGCGGATGCCGTCTTCGTCCAGCTTGACGCAGTGCGCATGCCAGACGTCGGGGCCGACCCAGCCGCCGTCCTGCGCGTACTCGGCCGGCGTCATGCCGAACTTCTCGCGCGAGTAGGCGATGTCGTTGTCGTTCTCGGCCAGGTGGGTGTGCAGCGACACGCCGCGCTCGCGGGCGAGCAGCGCCGAGTCACGCATCAGCTCGCGCGACACCGAGAACGGCGAACACGGCGCGAGCACGATGCGCTGCATGGCATGCCGTGCTGGGTCGTGCCAGGCGCTGATGAGCCGCTCGCTGTCGGCCAGGATGGCCGCCTCGGCCTCGACCAGCTCGTCCGGCGGCAGCCCGCCGCTGCGGCGGCCCACGCTCATGCTGCCGCGCGCCGCATGGAAGCGCATGCCCATGGCTGCAGCCGCTTCGATCGAGTCGTCCAGCCGGCTGCCGTTGGGGTAGAGGTAGAGGTGGTCGCTCGTCGTGGTGCAGCCCGACAGCATCAGCTCGGCCATGGCCGTCTGCGTGGACAGGCGCACCATCTCAGGCGTCAGCCGCGCCCACAGCAGGTAGAGGTTGGTGAGCCAGCCAAAGAGTTCGGCATCCTGCGCCTCGGGCACCACGCGCGTGAGGCTTTGGTACATGTGATGGTGAGTGTTGACGAGGCCGGGCAGGACGACGTGGCCCGTCATGTCCAGCAGCTCGGCTCGGCCCGCGCGTGCGGCGTCGAGGTAGCGCTCCGGCAGGTCGGCCGTCGCGCCCACCCAGGCGACGGCAGGCCCCTCCAGCACGACGGCGCCATCGCGGATCTCGCGGCGCTCGGCGTCCATCGTGACGAGCCCGTCGGCGTGGCGCAGGACGAGCGGGGCCGGAGCGTTGGGGGCGGACGTGGGCATGACGGGGGCCGAGGGCATGCAGAGCTCCGGGGGGTGGCAGAGGCGGGGTCGGGCCAGGGCTCGCAAGCATCGGGCCTAGCCCTTGCACCGCCCTTGTGCGAGCATGGGTGAGTTAGCACCGCGACGCTCAGCACCAAGCAGGCTTCAGCGCGCGGCATCACCGCCGATTCAGGAGGCTGCAGGTGAACGCACTACTCGCCAACGCGATCGTTGCCTCGACACATGCAACGCGGCCCCGCGCTCGACGACGTCGCACGGCCGACGCTCTCCCGGATCCTGCACGCCATCCGCACCCACCTGGCGATGGAGGTGGCGTTCATCTCAGAGTTCGTCAACGGCCGGCGGCACTTCCGCTACGTTGATGAACTCCAGCCCGGCGGGCCCGTGCAGGTTGGCAACTCAGACCCGTTGGAAGAGAGCTACTGCGCGCGCATCGTGGACGGTCAGCCTGCCCGAGCTGATGGCTGACGCCTGCCTCAATCCTGAGGCGCTCACCCTGGCCGCCACGCGCGCGCTGCCCGTGGGCGCGCATCTCGGCGTGCCTTTGCGGCTCAAGGACGGCAGCGTCTACGGCACTTTTTGCTGCTTCAGTCGCAGCGCCAACCACACCCTCAACGACCGCGACCTCGGCATGATGCGCGTGTTCGCCAACATGGTGGTCGACCAGATCCAGGCTGACCGGGCTCAGCGCGAGGTGGCACAACTCATCGAAGCCCAGATCGAGGCCATCTTCAGTGCCGACGGGCTCGCCATGGTCTACCAGCCGATCTATGACCTCGGTACGGGCCGCGTCGTGGGCTTCGAGGCCTTGGCCCGATTCACGGCAGAACCCTATCAACCGCCCGACGTCTGGTTCTCGCGCGCCGCCATCGTCGGCCGCGAGATCGAACTCGAAACCCGCGCCATCCAGCTCGCGCTCCAGGCCTTGGACGCGCTCCCTCCGGCGGTCTACCTCGCCGTCAATGCCTCACCCGAGGCCATCGTCAAGGGTCAGCTCAGCACGGCGCTGAGGGGCCAGCCGCTGGAGCGCCTGATCGTCGAGGTCACCGAACACCACGCGGTGGAACGCTATGAAGACATTGCGGCCGTCATGGCGCCGCTGCAAGCCCAGGGCCTGCGCATCGCCATCGACGACGCGGGCGCCGGCTACGCCAGCCTCCGCCACGTGCTCAACCTCCACCCCGAGATCGTCAAGCTCGACATCAGCATCACCCGCGGCATCGACACCGACCGCTCGCGCCGCGCACTGGCTGCCGCGCTGCGCGGCTTCGCCTCCGAGACCGGCTGCAGCATCGTGGCCGAAGGCATCGAGACGCCGGCCGAGCTGTCCACCCTCCAGGCCCTCGGCATCAGCCGTGCGCAGGGCTACCACCTGGGGCGACCCATGGCGCTGGCGCAGGCGTGTGCCTTGCCGTTTTGAGCGCGCTCAACTCAACAGCTCATACGGCCCACCACGCTCCAAGGCGCGCTGGTAGGCCGGCCGCGCATGGATGCGCGCCAGGAACTCGCGCAGCTTCGGGTAGGCCGCCATCGACCCGCCCCGCGCGGCGGCCGCCTCCAGCGGGAAGCTCATCTGCACATCCGCCGCGCTGAACTCAGCCCCGGCGAACCACGGCCGTGAAGCCAGCTCGGCTTCCAGGAACTTGAGCTGCGCATCGATGTTGGGCTGCACCACGGTACCGAGCACCTTGGCCGCGATGCCTTTGGCGATGGGCTTGGCAAAGAAGGGCATGGGCGCGCTGGCCACCTTGTCAAAGATCAGCTTGAGCAGCAGCGGCGGCATGGCCGAGCCCTCGGCGAAGTGCATGAAGTAGCGGTAGCGCAGCAGGTCGGCTTCATCGGTGGGTTTGAAGCGGCCCTGGCCGTGGCGGTCCACCAGGTACTCGAGGATGGCGCCGCTTTCAGCCAGCGTGAGCTTGCCCTCGGTGATTACCGGCGACTTGCCGAGCGGGTGCACGCGCCGCAACTCGGGCGGGGCCAGCATGGTCTTGGGGTCCCGCTCGTAGCGCTGGATCTCGTAGGGCAGGCCCAGCTCTTCCAGCAGCCAGAGCACGCGCTGCGAGCGCGAGTTGTTGAGGTGGTGGACGGTGATCGGCTTCATGCGGGTGAGTGTAGGCAGCGCACCGTCAACCCACGGCCTCACCCTGCACACTGACCCTCAGGCCACCAAGCTCAGGCGAGCGATCGGCCGCCACCTGCCAACCCTGCAGCGCCGCAATCCGCTGCACGATGGACCAGCCGAGGCCACTGCCCGGGGCGGCCGGGTCAGGGCCGCGCTGGAAGCGCTGGCCGAGCCGGGCGAGGGCTTGATCGTCAAGACCAGGGCCGGCGTCTTCAACGGTCAAGCGCCAGGCGGGTGTGCCGGCCGCCAGCGTGACCGTCACGGCGCTGCCGGGCGGGCTGTAGCGCAGCGCGTTGTCGAGCAGGTTGCGTAGCAGGACCTGGGTCAACAGCGGGTCGCCGGAGGCGGTCACCTGCGCATCGCGGGGCGGCAGGTCGAGCGCCAACGCGTGGCCTTGGTGCTGGGCGCTTTCTGCGGCCTCGGCCACGGCGCGGGCGACAAGGTCGGCCAGGTTCAGTGCTTGATGCGGCAAGGCCAAACCGGCGCTGGACTCCAGCCGCGCCAGCTGCAGCAGTTGCTCGATCAGGCGCGCCGCTCGGTCACAACCCGCCAACAGGGCCTGCAGCGCGTGGCGTCGCTCGTCGGGTTCAGCAGCACCCAAGGCCACCTGGGCTTGGGCTCGGATGGCGGCAATGGGCGTGCGCAGCTCGTGCGCCGCATCGGCGGTGAGCCGGCGCTCACCTTCCAGCAAAGCCTCGATGCGCGTGAAGAGGCCGTTCAGGCTGGCGACCAAAGGCGCGATCTCGGCCGGTGCGTCGGGGAGCTCGACGGGCCCCAGCTGCGCGGGCTGGCGGGCGGCCAACTCCATGCGCAAACGTCGCAGCGGCGCCAGGCCCCAGTGCAGCACGGCGGCGCCGAGCAAGGCCACCAGCGCAGCAGCAGCCGCCGCACCGCCGAGCAAGGGCGCCAGCACGGCCCACAAGATCTCGCGGCGGGCGGACTCTCGCTCGCCCACCAGCACAGCCACGTCCGGGCTGGCGCCGCGCGTGACAAACACGCGCCAGCCGGTGCCGCCGCGCTCCACGCGGTGAAAGCCGCTCGCCATGCCCGCCATGCCCTCGACAAGCGGCTCCAGCGGCGCCTCGGACGAGCGCAGCGCCAGCTGCCCCTCGTGGAAGACCTGGAACACCGCACGCGGCGCATAGCGGTGCAAGCTGGGCGCGTCGAGCACCTGCTCGTCATCGTGCGGCAGGCGCTGGCTGTGCTGCACCACCAGCAGTGCGGCGGCTTGCGTCAGGTGAGCGTCGAGCAGCTCGTCCAGCTCGTGCTCGGTGCTGCGCAGCATCAGCAGCGTCATCACGCCACCCACGCCCAGCGCCACGGCAAGGAGGCCGGCCAGGAGCCGCGCTTGCAGGGAGCCAAACAAGCCCTTCATACCTTGGGCACTCTGTAACCCACGCCGCGCACGGTCTCGATCAGCCCCGCCCCGAGCTTGCGCCGCAGGTGGTGCACATGGACCTCGATGGCATTGCTCTCCACCTCCTGGCCCCAGGCGTAGAGCTGGTCCTCCAGCTGCTCGCGGCTTTGCACGCGGCCCTGGTGGCGCATGAGCAGCGCGAGCAGGTCGAACTCGCGGCCCGAGAGCGGCACCTCCACGCCCGCTTGCGTCACGCGCCGCGCCGCCGGGTCCAGCACCACGTCCTGCCACACCAGCTGCTCCTGCGCCTGCCCGTGCGCGCGCCGCACCAGGGCCCGCAGGCGTGCGCCCAGCTCGAACAAATCCACCGGCTTGACGACGTAGTCATCCGCACCGCCATCCAGGCCCCGGATGCGGTCGGGCACGGCGTCCCGCGCGGTCAGCACCAGCACGGGCACGGTGCAGCCGGCGGCGCGGGCGCGG
The DNA here is from genome assembly GCA_937871895.1 of uncultured Roseateles sp. Classification (GTDB taxonomy): domain Bacteria; phylum Pseudomonadota; class Gammaproteobacteria; order Burkholderiales; family Burkholderiaceae_C; genus Pelomonas. The sequence goes on from CALMQC010000740.1 coordinate 5,063, forward strand.
GCCAGCACCTCCAGGCCATCGAGCCGGGGCAGGCCAAGGTCCAGCACTGCAGCCGCATAGGGCGCCGCGCGCAGCTCGCGCTCGGCGGCCTCGCCGTCCCGCACCCAGTCGACCACAAAGCCCTGCTGGCGCAGCCCGGCGCGCAGGCCATCGCCCAGCAGCGGGTCGTCCTCGGCAAGCAGCAGGCGCATGGGGGTCAGTCGTCCTTGTCTTGGCCGTTGTGGTGGTCGCGGTCGTGATGACGTTCGTGACCAGCACCATCATGCGCCACTTCGCTGCCCGCGCCTTGCCACGGTGCCGTGGGCCCGAGGCTCCAGACCCAGAAGCCCAGCGCAGCCGCCAGGATGCCCACGGCCAACCACCGGTGCATGTGGCGCGTGGGCGGCGTGCCCTGAGGCACGGCCTTGCGGCCCGTCACCATGGCGGGGATGAGGCGGTCACGGCTCAGCCAGCCCGTCAGCACCACCGCCGCCACGTGCAGGCCCACCAGCAGCAGCATCCCGTTGGCCAGGGTCTCGTGGACGTCCTCCCAGCGCTCGCCCTGCGCCCAGGTCAGCCAGCCACTGCCAGCCGCGAGCAGGCCGCCAGAGAGCAATGCCAAGGTGGCCCAGCCGCCGGCCGGGTTGTGGCCGGCATGCGGCCCCGCCTGCCCGGCCAGCAAGGCCCGCAAGTGCGCCACCACGGCGGAGGGCCCCCGCACAAAGCTGGCAAAGCGCGCCGGCCGCGTGCCGACGAAGCCCCAGAGCACGCGCAGCAGCATCGCGCCGGCAAGCAGCAGGCCAAAGCTGATGTGCAGCACCCGCCAGCCGTCGGCCTCGGCCGTGAGCCAAGCGCCGCCAAGGCCCAGCAACATCAGGCCGTGCAGCACGCGCACGGGGGCGTCCCACAGCGGCTGGACGACGGTCTGTGCGGCCGCAGCGCCCGGGGCGCCGTCGGCCGACGTGGTGTGGGGGGAGCTTGTGGTGGTGTTCATGGCGCAGTCCTTCCATTCAGGTGGCGCCATGCTCGGTCGGCCAGCTTAGGGTTTGCTGAAGCGCCCGATGCCGCCACCAACAACGCGTTCACCACGCGCCGAGACTTCGTTCGGCACCGCGGGCGAAATCGTCAGCCGGCAGAAGCTGGGGCGTGAGCAGATCGTGCTGCTCACCGCCTTCACTGGAGGCTCTGGCTCAGGGCGCTCCCGCGCCAAGCTTGCGCTAGCTCAAAGGCTGGCTGACCACGGTCACTGAAGCTACGGGCCGGGCGTCGCAAGATGCCTGCATCGATACCCACCCCTCGAAGGAGCCTCACATGTTCAAGACCAATGTCGGCGGCATCGACCGCATCGCCCGCATCGCTGGTGGCCTCGCCCTGATCGGCCTCGCTGTGGCGGGCGTGATCGGGCCCTGGGGCTACATCGGCGTCGTGCCGCTCGCCACGGGCTCGCTGCGCACCTGCCCGCTGTACTCAGTCCTCGGCTTCAACACCTGCCCGATGAAGGGCTGATCGCCTGCAGTCAAGCCGGCGCGCCCGCGCCGAATTGATAGACGTGGTACTCGCCGTGCTGGCTAGTGACCGCGTCGCGCCCCGACACCGCCTCCGCCAGCGCCGCTGAGCAGCCGGGGCGGAATCGGTCGTGCAACTCAACGGCCAAGACCCTCACGGCATCCAGCCAGGGCTTGTTGCCGCCGCTGAAGAGCTCGACCTCCGAGCCTTCGATATCGACCTTGAGAAAGTCGATGGCCGCCTGCTTGCGCTGCTCCATCAGTTGCAGAACGCCCACGGCCGCGATGGCGGCGGGGTCGTCTTCGGTGGTCTCGTGGACGAAAAACGCCCAGGACTCGGCCGAGGGGTTGGCGATCTTGATATGCGCCGCACCATGCCAGAGCCCCTTGGCCACCACCTGGATATTCGGGTAGGGCGCGCAATTCAGTTGCATCACGCGCAAATTGTCCGGCTCCACTTCGAGCGCATCGATCTTGGCGTTCGGGCAGCGGTTGGCCAGGAACACCGAGGTCAGGCCGATATTGGCGCCTGCGTCGATGATGTATTTGGCCTCCCGGCTGTTGAAAAACGCCAGCTCGCGGCGCACGAAGATCTGGCAAAACACCTCGACGTCCGAGGTCCCGGCGCGCAGCCAGATGGGGTGCTTGACCCCCGGCACCGACACCGAAAAAAGCCCGCCCTGTTGATGCAACTTCTCCTTCAGCAATTGCAGCCAAAGCCAGCTGCCGGAAAGGGCCCCAAACACCGCGCGGAAATCTCGCGTCGCGTCCCTCAGCTTCTTGATCATTCGACCTCCCGGTGGGTGCCTACATTCAGCCAATAGATTCTCAAGTGCTCGGCCCAGTCTAGGGGGCGTCCGTGACACTCACAACACCCTGTTCCGGGCGAGTGGCTCATGCGCCTGCCAACCCCAGGCTCGCCAGCGCGGCAGCGGCGGCGCGGGTTTCGACACCGAGCTTCTCGAACACGTGTTCGAGGTGCTTGTTCACCGTGCGCGGGCTCATGCCGAGGATCTCGGCCACGTCGCGGTTGGTCTTGCCCTTGGCGACCCAGCTCAGCACCTCTTTCTCTCGCGGGGTCAGCGCGGCCATGGCGATGCGGCTGGCCGGGCCTTCGGGGGCCGCGTCGT
>CALMQC010000741.1 GCA_937871895.1 uncultured Roseateles sp.
ACCACTGCTGCTGTTACCCCATGAAGACCCTCGCCATGCCCCGCAAGTTCAAGCCCGATTCCGCCTTGCCCTTTGCCACCGTCGCCCTGCTGGCTGCCGCTTTGGCAGCGGCCATGACCTTTGCCTTGCAGCCCGCCGAGGCGGCTGATGCACCGGCCGCCGCAGCCTCGGCCGTCAAGCCCGCGCTGACCGTGGCGCTCACGCCCGTCAAGGCCGAGAGCTGGCCGCAGCTGCTCTCGGCCACCGGCAGCCTGGCTGCCTGGCGCGAGGTGCAGGTGGGCAGTGAACTGGGCGGCCAGCGCATCCAGCAAGTCAGCGTGGAGCTGGGCCAGCGCGTGCACAAGGGCCAGCTGCTCGCGCAGTTGCAAAGCGCCAGCGTGGCCGCTGACCTGGCCGCCAGCCGCGCCGGCTTGCTCGAAGCCGAAGCCACCGCCCGCGAGGCCGTCAGCACCGCTGCGCGGCTCAAGATCCTGGCCGGCACCGATGCCGTCAGCGCCCAGCAGCTGGAGCAGGCCCAAGCCGCCGCTGCGGGTGCCGAAGCCCGCGCCGCCGCCGCCAAGGCCCGCGTGCAGGCCGACGAGCTGCGCCTCTCCTACACCCGCATCGTGGCACCGGTGGACGGCATCGTCAGCAGCAAGGAGGCCGTGGAAGGCGCGCTGCCGCAAGCCGGCCAGTTGCTCTTCAGCCTGATCCGCGACGGCCGCCTGGAGTGGCGTGCCGAGGTGCCGGCCAGCGAGCTGGCACAGCTGCAAGCCGGCCAGAAGGTGCGCGTGCTGCCAGCCGGCGGCACCCAGCCGCTGGAGGGCAAGGTGCGCGTGGTGGCGCCGACGGTGGACGCCACGACCCGCCTCGGCCGCGTGCTGGTGGATCTGTCGGGCAGCCCCTCCGCCCGTGCCGGCATGTTCGCGCGTGGCGACTTCGTGCTCGGGGACGCCAATGTGCTGACCGTGCCGCAAACCGCCCTGCTGCTGCGCGATGGCTTTGCCTTCGTCTTCAAGCTTGAAGGCAGCAAGGTGCGGCAGGTGAAGGTGGAGCTGGGCCGACGCCAGGGTGACCGCGTCGAGATTCGTCACGGGCTCAAGGCCACCGACAAGGTGGTGGCGCAGGGCGTGGGCTTCCTGGCAGACGGCGACACCGTCCGCGTGGCGCAGTGAGCGGAGGCGCGAGCATGTTCAACGTATCCGCCTGGAGCATCCGCAACCCCGTGCCGTCGGTGTTGCTCTTCGTGATGCTGACGGTGCTGGGCATCATGGGTTTCAGGGCCATGAAGATCCAGCAGTTCCCCGACATCGAGCTGCCCACCGTCATGGTCACGGCCAGCCTGCCGGGCGCCGCGCCCGCGCAGATGGAGACCGAGGTGGCCCGCAAGCTGGAGAACGCGCTGGCCAACCTGCAAGGCCTCAAGAACCTCTACGCGAAGGTGCAGGACGGCACCGCCGTCATCACAGCCGAGTTCCGCCTTGAGAAGCCCGTGCAGGAAGCACTGGACGACGTGCGCGACGCCGTGCAACGCACCCGCAGCGACCTGCCCGGCGACCTGCGCGACCCCGTCATCACCAAGATGAACCTCTCGGGCTCGCCCATCCTGACCTACACGATCTCGTCCTCGGCGATGGACGACGAGGCGCTGTCCTGGTTCATCGACAACCAGGTCACGCGGCGCATGCTGGCCGTCAAGGGCGTGGGCTCGGTGGCCCGCGTGGGTGGCGTCACGCGCGAGATCCGCGTCGAGCTGGACCCGGGCCGATTGCTGGGCCTGCGCCTCACGGCCGCCGAGGTCACGCGCCAGCTGCGCCAGCAGCAGCAAGAGGCCTCGGGCGGGCGCGCCCAGCTCTCGGGCGCCGAGCAGAGCCTGCGCGCCATCGGCACCGTGGCTGACGCGCAGGCACTGGCCGCGCTCGACATCAGCTTGAACGACGGCCGCCACCTGCGGCTGGACCAGATCGCGACCGTCTCTGACACCGTGGCCGAGCGCCGCTCGGGCGCCTTCCTCAACGGCAAGCCGGTGGTGGGCTTCGAGATCACGCGCACCCGTGGCGCGGGCGAGCTGGACGTGGCCAATGGCGTGCGCGCCGCGCTGGAGGCCTTCAAGGCCGAGCACCCGGACCTGACCGTCACCGAGGCCTTCAACTTTGTGGACCCCGTCATCGAGAACTACGACGGCAGCATGAAGTTGCTGATCGAGGGCGCAGTGCTGGCGGTGATCGTGGTGTGGTTCTTCCTGCGCGACTGGCGCGCCACGTTTGTCAGCGCGGTGGCGTTGCCGCTGTCGGCCATCCCGACCTTTGCCGTCATGCACTGGATGGGCTTCACGCTCAATGTGGTGACCCTGCTGTCGCTGTCGCTGGTGGTCGGCATCCTGGTGGACGACGCCATCGTCGAGATCGAGAACATCATGCGCCACCTCGGCAAGGGCGTGGCGCCGCTGGACGCCGCGCGCGAGGCGGCCGACGAGATCGGCCTGGCCGTGATCGCCACCACCTTCACGCTGATCTCGGTCTTCCTGCCCACGGCCTTCATGGCCGGCGTGCCGGGCAAGTTCTTCGTGCAGTTTGGCTGGACGGCGGCGCTGGCGGTGTTCTTCAGCCTCGTCGTGGCGCGCATGCTCACGCCCATGATGGCGGCCTACATCCTCAAGCGGCCCAAGAAGGACCACAGCGACCCGAAGTGGATGCCCGCCTACCTCAAGGTCACGCACTGGTGCCTGCAGCACCGGGGCAAGACCCTGGCGCTGACGGCCGTGTTCGCCGTGGCCAGCTGCGCACCGCTGTTTGCCGGCAAGATCAATGGCGCTTTCATCCCGCCCGACGACCTGAGCCAGACCCAGGTCTACATCGAGCTGGAGCCCGGCAGCACTTACGCCCAGACCGAGCGCATCGCCGAGAACGCGCGCGCCGTGCTGGCCAAGCACGCGCACATCAAGCTGATCTACACCGCCGTGGGCGGCGGCTCGGCGGGGTCCGACCCGTTTGCCGTGGGCGGCGCGCCCGAGGCCCGCAAGGCCACGCTCACGATCAATCTCACGCCGCGCAATGAGCGCCCCGGCATCAGCAAGCAGGACATCGAGCGCGAGATGCGCGCGATGCTGGAGCCGCTGGCCGGCGCGCGCTTCCGTGTCGGGCTGGGAGGCTCGAACGACAAGTACATCCTGGTGCTGGCCGGCGAAGACGGCGAGGCCCTGGCCGCCCATGCCGCCAAGGTCGAGCGCGAGCTGCGCGCCCTGCCCGGCATCGGCCAGGTGACGAGCTCATCGAGCCTGCAGCGGCCCGAGCTGGTCGTGAAGCCCGACGCCGCCCGTGCGGCGGACCTCGGCATCAGCACCGCCGCCATCGGCGATGCGCTGCGCATTGCCACCAGCGGCGACTACGAGCAGTTCGTGCCCAAGCTCAACCTCTCGCAGCGCCAGGTGCCCATCAATGTGCGCCTGCCCGACAGCGCGCGCCAGGACCTCGACCTGCTCGGCCAGCTCCACGTGCAGGGCACCAAGGGCCCGGTGCCGCTCTCGCAGGTGGCGGAGCTGTCCCTGGCCGCCGGCCCGGCGCAGATCGACCGCTTCAACCGCTCGCGCAACGTCAACTTCGAGATCGAGCTGAATGGCCTCGCGCTCGGTGACGTGCAGGCGCGCGTGGCCGCCTTGCCCACCGTGGCCCAGCTGCCGCCCGGCATCATCAAGACCGAGACCGGCGACGCCGAGGCCTTCACCGAACTGAGCGAGAGCTTCCTGCTGGCCATGGCCACGGGCGTGGCCTGCATCTACATCGTGCTGGTGCTGCTCTTCCACGCCTGGGTGCAGCCGGTCACCATCCTGGGGGCGCTGATCCTCTCGCTGCCCGGCGCCTTCCTGGCCCTGTTCGTCACACGGACCGACCTGTCCATGCCGGCCATGATCGGCATGATCATGCTGATGGGCATCGCGACCAAGAACTCCATCCTGCTGGTGGAGTACGCCATCATGGCCGAGCGCGACCACGGGCTTTCGCGCTTTGACGCCCTGATCGACGCCTGCCACAAGCGCGCGCGGCCCATCGTGATGACCACGCTGGCCATGGGCGCCGGCATGCTGCCCATCGCCCTGGGCTTTGGCACCGACCCGAGCTTCCGCGCCCCGATGGCCATCGTCGTGATCGGCGGGCTGATCACCTCCACCTTCCTGAGCCTGCTGGTGATCCCGGTGCTCTTCACCCTGGTGGACGACTTGATCCGCAAGTGCACGCCGAAGCGCTTCCAGCGCAAGCACGCGGACCCCGCCACCGCCTGAGCCTGCGCGAAGGCTGACCCCGCCAGCCGAGGAGGCGGCGGGGCCGTGCCCCTGAGGGGCGTGATGGTCGAACCTTTATCATTCGGCCTCATGTCCCCCGCTCCCCGCGACGTGGCCCAGATCCGTCTGGACAACGCGCTGCTGCTGTTCGACGAGTTCGTCAGCGCCACCGTCAAACACCCCGATGCCGCCACCCTGCGCGGCCTGGAGCGGCGTTTCGCAGAGCGGCTGCAGATCCAGCCCAGCTACTGGAGCCAGATCAAGGGCCGCGCGCGCCAGATCGGCGAGCGCCTGGCGCGGCAGTTCGAGCAGCTGTGCCACAAGCCTTCGGGCTGGATGGACATCGACCACCACAGCCCTACGGCCACCGCCGCTGCTCAAGCTGCTGCGCCTGAAGCCCCGGAGCCGCCGCCCAGCACCCCGCAGGACGACGACGAGCGCTTCATCATCGGCCTCGTGCTCACCTATTACCGGCGCCACCCCCAGCGCGCCCGCACCCGCTTGCTTGACCTGCTGGGCGAAGTGCTGACCCCCGCGCCAGCGGCCGCCAAACCTGTGCCCAAGCCGGCACCCAGCGCCACGTCCGGGATGGACGACTGGCGCCGCGCCCAGGCCGGCGTTGCACCGCTGAAGAAGAAGCGCTGAGCCGCTGAGCTGGGCCCCAGCGCCCGATCCGCTTCACGACCTTTGCCCCCCAAGCTCGTGGGAGGCAGCGCGCTGCGCGATAAAAACCACTTGCGCAAGATCAACGTTTGTTTATCATTTGCGCAAGTTGCAGCGAAGGTCCTTTCGCGGCAACGAGCACCCCTCCCTTCAACCGCTTTCCTCGACCGGAGCCCACCACCCAGTCGCGCCGCCGCATGGCCGCGCCGCAGGCACGGGCTTCAGCCACCCCTCCCTCTCAGGAGTTCGCCATGCCTCAGTTCACCTCCCCACGCGCCCAGACGATTCAGCTGCGCAAGCCGCGCAATCCCATCGTCGCCCCGGCCCATCGACGCCAGGCCGGCGCACACGCCAGCCTGAAACACCCGTCGCGCCAGCAGGCCAGCCACGCACTGCGCAACGCCGTGCGCAGCTTGCCCCCCGACGACAGCCCCTGACACCGCGCGACTCCCCACCGGCATGACGCAAGCCGGACGCGGGGAGTCGCCAAGGAGATTCCCATGCGTTTGACTGAATGGCACGGCCCCGAACAGGCCTCCTCTCTTTGGCCCGACTGGCACCGCCGCGTGCGGCTGTGGCGCCGCGTGGGCCTGGCCCTTCGGGCTGCCTTGCGCCCCCGGGTCGCCCGCGTTCCGTCCAGCACCCTGCTGCTGGAGTTCCACGCCGAGGCCTGCGCCCCCGAGGGCGCACAGGTCACCGCGCTGTACGCCGACGGCCGCCTGGTAGCGCGCTTCGAGGAAGGGCGCCGGCTTTGACAAATGCGCCGCAAAACAGGGGCGCGCCCTAGGATTGGGCCGCCCCTGCCAGGGCTAGGATCACCGCATGCCCGGCACCGCACGCCTGCGCATCACGCGCCCGTTGCCCACGCTCGACGCCTGGGTCAATGCCTTTGCGTCTGCCGAGATCCCGGTGCTGGCCGAGACGGCCGCCGAGATCAACAGCCTGCGCGAGCTGGAAGACGACGTCGACGCCCACCAGCTCACGGGCCTGGTCACGTCTGACCCGCTCATGTCGCTCAAGGTGCTGGCCTTTGCCGGCGAGTTGCGCCGGGGCCGACTGACCAATGACACCGAGACCGTCACCGCCGCGCTGGTGCTGATGGGCATCTCGCCCTTCTTCCGCAACTTCAGCGACCAGCCCACGCTCGAAGAGCGCCTGGCCGACAACGAAGAAGCCCTGCTCGGCCTCTCGCGCGTGCTGCAGCGGGCCGAGCGGGCCTCGCGCTTTGCACTGAGCTTTGCCGCGCACCGGGCCGACCCCGATGCCGCCGTCATCACCGGCGCGGCGCTCTTGCACGACTTTGCCGAGATGCTGCTGTGGGTGCACGCCCCCGACCTGGCGCTGGAAATCGCGCGGCGCCAGGAGGCCGATTCCACGCTTCGCAGCGCGGTGGCCCAGCGCGAGGTGCTGGGCATCGAGCTGCACGAGCTGGAGCAAGCCTTGATGCGCCGCTGGCACCTGCCGGCCCTGCTGATGCGCATCACCGACGACAAGCACGCCCGCGACAACAAGGTCCGCTGCGTCTACCTGGCGGTGCGCCTGGCGCGGCACCTGGCCCATGGCTGGGACAACGCCGCCCTGCCCGACGACCTGCACGACATCGCCGAGCTGCTCAACCTCAACCCGACGCACACGCTCAAGCTATTGCACGAGTTCGACTGACTCAGTGCCGGTGCCAGCCGCCATGGCGCGGGCGCTCCCAGCGGCCGGGCACCCAGTAGCGGCGCCCGCCCGACCAGCTCCACGAACCCGCGATCCACACGGCCCCAGCGAAGGGCATCGCCGGCACCACTTCGGCATACGGCTCCTGCACCACCACTGGCCCGGAGCCATAGGCCTGCGGCGGGCCACCGTAATGGCGCGGCGGCACCACCACGCAGCCCGACAGGGCCAGGCTGGCCAGCGCAAGACTGAACAGGCGGAAGCGGGACTTCATTGCAGACTCCACGCCGCGTCATCGCGCGGCGTCTGCCCTTAGCGCGCCAGACCTCGCGGCGGATGACAGCCCTCAAACCGACGGATCGCGCGCCGACCGCAACGCGGCCAGGCAGCCGACGCCCAGCAGCAACACCGCTGCCGTCAGCCACAGCGCCCCCGCAAAGCTGCCGCTGGCTTCGACCATGCGGCCACTCAAGGCCGGGGCCGTGATCTGCGCCAGGCCATAGCCCAGGGTCAGCTTGGCCATGGCCTTGCCTGGGTTGGCCGGGAAGCGCCGCCCCACCAGCGCCAGCGTCAGGCTGACGATGCCGATGAAGGTGGCGCCGTACAGCAAGGCCCCCGCCAAGGCGGCTGCCAGCGAGCCCGAGAGCGCGGGCAGCAGCACACCCACGATCTGCATCACATAGGCCAGCAGCAAGGCGTTCACGTCGCCGAGGCGGCGGGCGATGCGGTCCCAGACAAACACGGCCGGTGTGGCCGCCACACCCACCAGCAGCCAGGCCCAGGGCCCTTGGCCGGCCAGCAAGGGCTGCTTCTCGACGATGGCGACGGTGAAGGTCGCGTTGATCACAAAACCCCAGCCGGCGCAGAAGTAGGCCGCCTGCATCAGCCACATCCAGCGGCGCGGTGGCGCCTCGATGGCGCGGGCCAGCACCGGCGGCGGCACCGGCGGCCGCCAAGCCCAGGCCGGCAGCAAAAATGCCAAGCCCAGCACCGCGAAGCCCCACCACTGGGCCGCCCAATCGAAGTGCAAGGCCTGCATCCCCATTGCCCCGAGGGCCGACACCGCGACGCCCAGCCCCAGGCCCATGAAGTGCACGCCCAGCTCCGGCCGATGCCCATGGCGCAGCAGCCAGCCTTGCACCAGGCCCGAGCCCAGCAACATGCCGCCGGCCCCACACAGCCCGCCCAGGTAGCGCGACAGCGCCCACAGCCAGAAGCCGTCGCCCAGCGCCATCAGCGCCGTGATGACCAGGCTGAGCGGCAGGCCGATCAGATACAGCCGGCGCCGCCACCGCGGCGATTCGATCCAGGCCACGAGCAGGGCGCCGCTCATGTAGCCGGCGTAATTGATGGCCGCGAGCAAGCCGCCGTCGGCCAGCCCCAGCCCGGCCTGGGCATGCATCTGCGGCAGCAGCGGCGTGTAGGCAAAGCGCGCCAGGCCCACCGTCAGCACCAGCGAACAGATGCCACCCAGCAGCACTTGCCAGGGCTTGAGCGTGATGGCTGCGGCGCTTGCATCAGACATGGGCGCGGAGCGTACGCCAAGCCCCTGGGAGAACTACCGTGCGGGCTTGCAAACGCCGAATGCAGGCCCCACGTGGCTGGGCATGACGCAAATCCTCATCGCGGTGGCCGTGCTGCTGGCCACTGGGGCGGGCGCCTTCTGGCTGGCCAGTGCGCCCTGGCGGCGGCACCGCCAACGCCTGCACCTGGCGGGCCAACCCTTCCCGGCCCAATGGCGCCACTTGCTGCGGCGCCAAGTGCCGCTGTTCAGGCGCCTGCCGGCTGACTTGCAATTGCGGCTCAAAGGGCTGATGCAGGTCTTCCTGGCCGAGAAACCCATCATTGGCTGCCGGGGCTTGGTGGTGACGGACGAGATGCGCATCACCATCGCCGCGCTGGCCTGCCTGCCCTTGCTGGGCGCGGCGCGCGGCGTCTACCCCGAGCTGCGTCAGGTGCTGCTCTACCCCAGCAGCTTTGTGGTGGAACGCGCCGAGCCCGGCACCGGCGGCCTGGTGCACGAAGGCCCGCGCGTGCTGGCCGGCGAGAGCTGGTCACAAGGCCAGGTGCTGCTGGCCTGGGACGAAGTGCTGCGCAATGCCGCACAAGCGGGCGACGGCCACAACGTCGTGATCCACGAGTTTGCCCATCAGCTCGATCAGGCCGGTGGCCCCGCCAACGGCGCCCCGCAACTGGCCAGCCGCGCCGAATACGCCGAGTGGTCGCGGGTGATGCAGACCGAGTTCGACCGCCTGCGGCAGCGCTTGGCACGTGGCGAGCCGGGCCTCATCGACCCCTATGCGGCCACCAACCCTGCGGAGTTCTTTGCCGTGGTGAGCGAGCTGTTCTTCGAGCAGCCCACTGCGCTTGCGGCCTACCACCCGGCGCTCTACCGGGTGCTCTCCAGCTACTACCGGCTCAATCCGCTCAGCTGGTAGTCAGAAGCCGAGCGACGACAAGAGGTCGTCCACGTCGTCCTGCTGCAGCGCCTTGTCGGGCGTTTGCACCCCGGCCAGCTCTTCGGGCGTGGCGGCGGCGGCGCCGGGCTTGGGCTGGTCACCCAGCACATGGTGGAGCGGCTTTTCCATCCGCTCCAGCATCTTCATGACCTTGTTGATGACCTGACCCGAGAGGTCCTGAAAGTCCTGCGACATCATGATCTCGGTGTGCAGCGACTTCTCGCGCGCCGCAAAGCTGGCAGCGTCAGACGCATAGGCGGCGCACAGCTTCATCACCGCGCGGGCACGGTCGATGGTGAACTCATTCGACAACGCCAGGCGGCTGATCGCGTCGGACAGCTCCATGCCTTTCTTGCGCACGGACTCGGCGTCGTTCTGCGCCTTCTCGACCAGGTCCAGCACCTTAGTGGCGGCCTTCTCGGTCATGCTGCGGACGTAGGTCAGCTTCTCACGCGCCTCGGGCAGCTCTGCCGCAATGCCGTGCAGCTCCTCATGCACCTGTGCGTCCACAGACTGCAGGGATGATTGGATGGAAGCGTCGGACATGCGGGGGTACTCCAGGCGACTACGCAGGCGAAAACGATCTTAGGGGCGCCCCTGAGGCCGCCACCGCTCGCCTCGTGCGCCAACTGAGGCCGATTGCACGTTTTCCGGGGGTCTCAGGCACAGTGCGGCGCCCGAGCACTCGTCGGCCAGACGCGAGCCTTCGTCGCCGGGCAGCCGGGCTGGTCGCATCGGGCTCGCGGCGGGGCGGGGCGCTGCGTAGCCTCCGGCCCGTCATCACCCCCACCAGGAGTCTCCTGTCATGGACTACCGCTGTCTCATTGCCGTCCCGCTCGCCGCCCTGGCTCTCAGTGCCAGCAGCGCCGAGTCCTACCGTGTGCCCGCGGGCTGGCAGGCGGGCGCCAGCTCCAGTTGGCCCGCCAGCACCACCTACCTGCTGGGTGTTGCGCCCGAATCCGACAAGCCCGGCGAGCGGACGCTGACCGTGCAGTCCGTCGGCAAACGCCAGGCCAGCGAGCTAGGCGCCGTGTGGCAAAGCGTCGTGGGCTACAGCGGCAAGCGGGTGCGCGTCAGCGCCCAGGTCAAGGCAGCGGGCACGGACGGGTGGGCCGGCCTGGTGGTGCGCGACAGCTTCCTGCCGCTTTACCTGCTGCCCGTCCATGACAGTGGTGACGTGCCTCGGACCAGCGCCAGCTCGGCCGCCTGCGCGGACTGGTGCACGGTCAGCGCAGTCGCCGACATCCCGTCCGACGGCATGGGCGCCGCCACGGTCGGCGTCGCCTTGATTGGCAACGGGCAGGTCTGGGCGCGAGGCCTCAGGCTGGAGACCGTCAGCGCAGACGTACCGCTCACGGGCGCGCCCTTCGCGGCACCGCAAACCGCCGCCCTGCGCGCACAGATGGAGCAAAAGCGCCTGGCCCAGGCCGCCCAGCCCACGCCGCCCAGCAACCTCGACCTGCACTGAACTCGTTGCCCCCAACTCAGGAGCCCAGACATGGACTACCGCGCCCTCTTCATCGTCCCCATCGCGGCACTGGTGCTCAGCGTCAGCGCCGCCACCCCCCGCATGCCCGACGACTGGCACCTCGTCGCCATCGCCCACAGCGAAAACGCCCCCAGCAACCCCGGCTACCAAGCCGACGTGGACCCAGCGACCACGGCCATCGGCACGCCCACGCTGCATCTGCGCTCGATTGGCACTTTCCGAGACCGCCCGCAAAGCATCGGCGCCGTGACACACAACGCGGGCGGCTATGGCGGCCGCCGCGTGCGCTTCACTGCCGAAGTGCGCGTCGAGGGGGCCAGCACGTGGTCCGGTGCGGTGCTCTTTCCCAACGAGGGCATGCACCTCGTCAGCGTGGCCCAGGGAGACCCGGGTGTCGAGGCGCAACTGCCGCTGGGTCAGGCCGTGCGGGCCGACCAGGGCTGGCAGCAGGTGCAACTCGTGCTCGACGTGCCCGCCGGCACACCCATCGTGAGCCTGGGCTTTGCGGTGGTGGGCACGGGCGAACTGTGGGCCCGACGCCTGCGCTTCGAAGAAGTGGGCCCCGGCGTGCCGACCACCACCAGCACTGTCGGCCTCGACTGGGCCAGCGCCCGCACCGACATGGCCGAGACGCGGCGTGCGGTGGCGCGACTGCCGGCCCAAGCCCTCGCCAACGCCGAGTTGAACTGAGCGATGCCCCTCGCCGCCCGACTCCACCGGCTCGCCGCCGCCCTGCGGCCGGCCATCATGCCCACCTTGGCGTTCTGGCTCGGCTGGTCTGTCCTGCGCTGGCAGTTGCCGCTCGCCCACGGCTTGGTGCTGGCGGCGCAGCTGTGGCTGGCCTACAGCGCGGCGGCTTGCGTGCTGCGTTGGCGCTGGTGGCCGCTCGCCGTGCCAGTGGCGGCCCTCGCAGGGGCTGTGCTTGGGCTGTGGCTGGTGCCCGGCACCCGCCCCGTACCGTGGGGCCAAGCCGGGGAGGTGCTGCGGCTCGCTTCACCCGGCGTCGGCTTTGCGCTGCTCATGCATTTGCCGCTGCGCTGGTGGCGCTGGCGCGAGGAGCGCGCGCTGCAGCTGCGCCTGGCCCAGGCCGAGCAGCAAGCCGCGATGGCGGACCTCGCCCGCCAGGTCAGCGTGGCCGAGCTCAAGGCCTTGCAGGCGCAGGTCGAGCCGCACTTCCTCTTCAATGCGCTGGCCAGCCTGCAACAGCTGATCCGGCACGAACCCGCCACCGCCGAGCGCTTTTTGGGCGAGCTGCACAGCTATTTGCGGCTCGCGCTGCCCTCGCTGCGCGAGCCGCTCTCGACGGTGGAGCGCGAGTTCGCGCTGGCGCACGCGTACTTGACCGTGATGGCCACGCGCCTTGGCGCCCGCCTGCGCTTCGAGGTGGAAACAAAGCCCGCCTGCGCCGCCCACCCCATGCCGCCCTTGATGCTGCTGACCTTGGTCGAGAACGCCGTGCGCCATGGCATCGAGCCCGTGCCCGGTGGCGGCAGCATCTGCTTGAGCGCGCGGCGCGAGGGCAAGCAGTTGCTCATCGACGTGGCCGACACCGGCGCTGGCCTCCGTCACCCTGCCGCCGCACCTGGACAAGGCCTCGGCCTGGCCAATGTGCGTGACCGCCTCGCGGCGCTCTACGGTCCGGCGGCACACTTGAGCGTCCAGCAGCAGGACGGCGGCGGCGTGCTCGCCTGCATCGCCCTGCCCTGGCAAGCTGACACCCCCTGACCCGCATGCCCACTGCTGTCCTGATCGAAGACGAAGCCCTGCCCCGAGAGCGCCTGCGCGAAGGCCTGGCCCTGCTGTGGCCGCAGCTGCAGATCGTGGCCGAGGCCGAAGATGGCGAGCAGGGCCTCGCTGCGGTCTTGGAGCACCGGCCCGACATCGTCTTCGTCGACATCCGCCTGCCCGGCCTGGATGGCCTCTCGCTCGCGCGGCGCATCAAGGGGCTCGCGCACATCGTCTTCGTCACCGCCTACGACGCCCACGCCATCGAGGCCTTCAACCAAGGCGCGGTGGACTACCTGCTCAAGCCGCTGTCTGACGAGCGCCTGCGCGACACCGTGCAGCGCCTGCAGCAGCGCCTGCAACTGCCGCCCGCCGAGTTGGCGCGCTGGCTGCAGCAGTGGGCACCGCCGGCCATTGATCCGACACCCGCAGCCGCTGCCCCGCTGCGCTGGCTGCAAGCGTCGCAAGGCGAGCGCCTGCACCTCATCATGGTGGCCGACGTCAGCCACTTCCGCAGCGACAACAAGTACACCTGCGCCGTCACGCGCGAGGGCGAGTTCCTGCTGCGCCTGTCGCTGCGCGAGTTGCTCGCCCAGCTCGACCCCGAACAGTTCTGGCAGATCCACCGCGCCGTGGTCATCAACCTCGCGCACGTGGCCCGTGTGGAACGGCGCCTGACCGGCATGGAAGTGCTGCTCAAGGGCAGCGACACCCGCCTGCCGGTGAGCCAGAGTTTTCAGTCGCGCTTCAAGCCCATGTGAAGCACGGCCTCGACGGCAGCGGCCTGCGCCTCGGTCAGCCGCCCGGCCGTGCGCGCCAAGGCCAACTGTTCACGCGCCAACAGTGCATAGAGCGGCGCGCCTGCCCCCAGCGCCGCGAGCTGCGCCCGCAGCACGCCCACATCGCCCCGCGCCACCGGGCCTGACACGGCGCCCGGCAAGCCCTTCTCG
>CALMQC010000742.1 GCA_937871895.1 uncultured Roseateles sp.
CCCGGGGCGGCTGGGTTTGGTGGTGGAAGACTCCTCGGGCAAACCCTGATAGTCGGCGCCAGTCGCCGTTCGGGCGCCAAAGTGTGCAATTCGTCGCAGGTGGCTGGTAGCGAGCCGGGCGGATGCCGAAACTGAGTTCATCGAAGCAGCGAAACCCGCTGCCCAGATGTCCCAGGAAGCCCTCTTGGGGCCCCTCAAACCTGTTTCGGAGATCGCCATGAGCACCCTTCTGAAGACCCTGATCGCTACCGCTGCCGCCACCGCTGCCACCGCCGCTGCATTCGCCTCCGTGGCGCTGGCCACTGACACCCCTGAAGCGGTTGTCACGCTGCCCACGGTGTACATCACTGGCACCTCCCAGCCAGCCGTCAACAAGCTGCCGACCCTGCTGATCACCCGTGACGGCGCGCAGAAGCTCGCCGTGCTGCCAACCGTCGTGATCGAAGGCAGCAGCGTGCAAAGCCAGATGCTGGCGGCCAAGGCGACCGGCGCCCGCAGCTGAGCACGGAACTGCAGCATGCAGGCTCCACCCCACGAGCCGAGTCGTTGACGTCCGCCCCCCGGACCTCAACGACTCGGCTCTAGGATTCTCAAAACCTCGCCTCGGTCAAAACCGAGGACGGTGTGGCCGCGCACCACGAGCAAGGGCGTGCCGGCCCCGCCGCGCGCGCGGAACTCGTCGGCGCACGCGGTGTCGCGCTCGATCAGGCATTCTTCAAAGGGCACGCCCTCGGCCTGCATCCAGCGCCGGGCCACAGTGCACCAAGGGCAGGTCTCGGACGAGATCATGCGGATGTCCCCCGGCCGCGCCAGCGCCACCATGCGCTCGGCGTCACGGCTCTCACTGAGGTGGCGAAACCCGCTCTGCGCCAGCAAGGCGACACCCACCACGGCAGCCAAGGACCAAAGTTCTTTTGCCATGCATCGATTGTGCTTGCGCTAGTCGTCTACATCTGTAATCATTCAGCACCGATTACGAATGTAGCCGATGAGCCCTGACACACCTTCACTGCCGCCGATCAGCGAGGCGGAATCCCAAGTGATGCTGCAACTGTGGCGCGAGCACCCGCAAAGTGCCGAGCAGCTCGCCATGAGCCTGATGCCCGAGCACGGCTGGCAGCTGAGCACCATCAAGACCCTGCTGAACCGCCTGCTGCAAAAGGGCGCCATCGAGGCCGAAAAAGACGGCCGGCGCTTCCTCTACCGCCCGTTGGTGGCCGAGGCGGACTGGCTGAAATCGCAGAGCCTCTCGCTGATTGACCGCTGGTTTGGCGGCGGGCTCGCGCCCTTGGTGGTGCAGTTCGCGTCACACCGCAAGCTCAGCGCCGAGGACCTGGCGGCCCTCAAGGCCTTGATCAAGGAGCAGGACCATGGCTGAGCTGCTTTTGCACCTGCTCTGTGGCCAGGCCCTGCTGCTGACCATGGCGCTTGCGGCCATGGCCTTGCTGCGGCGGGCGCGCCTGTGGCTGGGCGCCAGCCTTACCTACGCGGCCTGGGGCTTGGCGCCGGTGGTGCTGCTGGTACAGGCCCTGCCGCAGCCTGAGCTGGCCGTGGCGCGCGCGTTGCTGCTGCCTCAGCAGCTAGAGGCAGCATCCCCGGTGCAGGCCTTCGCGTGGCAGCCCATGGAACAGCGGCCTTGGCTGCTGGCCTTGTGGCTGGCGGGCGCCGTGGGGGCTGCCGCCCTGCTTGCCGCGCAACAGTGGCGCGTGCGCCGCCTGGGCGCCGTGCTGCCCGCAGGCAGCAGCCCGGCCTGGGTGGGCGTGTGGCGCCCCTATCTCGCCCTGCCGGCCGACTTCAGCCAGCGTTTCACGCACGCGCAGCAGGCCCTGGTGCTGGCGCACGAGGGCGTGCACCGCCGGCGGCTCGACAACGTCTGGAACCTGCTCGCCTCCGCCCTGCTGGCCCTGCACTGGTGGAACCCGGCAATGTGGTGGGCCGTGCGCGCCTTCCGCGCCGACCAGGAGCTGGCCTGCGATGCCGCCGTGCTGCTGGCCCAGCCCGGCGCGCGGGCTTCTTATGCCGAGGCCTTGCTGATAGCGCATGGCCTGCATCCCCTCGTCGCCCCTTTGGCCAGCCGCTGGGGCGGCGTCCACCCGCTCGTTGAAAGGATTTCCATGCTGCAACATGTCCAAGCACTCTCGCGCCGCCGCGCGCTGGCCGTCGCGGGCCTCAGCCTGCTCGCCCTCGCCGCCGCCGGCAGCGTGCGTGCCGTGACGAGTTCAGCCCCAGCCGCCCGCGTGGTGCTCAAGCTCAAGGTGGAGTCCAGCACGCGGGTGGGCAACGCGGAGACC
Organism: uncultured Roseateles sp.; assembly: GCA_937871895.1. GTDB lineage: Bacteria > Pseudomonadota > Gammaproteobacteria > Burkholderiales > Burkholderiaceae_C > Pelomonas. The sequence continues at coordinate 2,292 of CALMQC010000742.1, forward strand.
AAGCTGTCGGCAACGCCCACCATGGAGCTGCCGGCCGGCGGCACCGGGACGCTGCTGCTTGGGGTCACGCCGCAGCAGCCCGGCCCCGACCAAGTGCAGATCGAGATCCAGGCAGAGCCGCAGGCGGAAGGCCGCGTGCTGCTGAGTGCACGCGTGTCGCGCGGTGCACCGCTGAAGTTGATGTCGTCGCCCCGGCTGCTGACGCTGGACGGCCAGCTCGCCGTGATCGAAATCGGGGATCAGGATCCAGCGAACACTCATCACTTGCGAGTGGAAGTAACTCCCACCGTGCTCAAGGCCCCGGGTTGAACACCAGCTCGGGCCAGAAACGAAGAAGGCCGCACACGCCCGGCGGGTGCGGCCCCATCGAGCCCCGCCGCTCCATGCGACGAGGCCCTGGACGCAGGGATCAGAACGAGCTGCGTAGCGACAGCGTGAACGAACGGCCCGGCTTGTAGTTGTCGAACACGGCGGCCGGGAACTGCACGTACTGTTCGGTGACGGCGTCTGTCAGGTTCCAGACGCTGAAATTGACCGAAGGCGCGTACTTGGAGCCGAGGATCTTCTTCAGGTCGGCGCCGGCCGAGAGGTCGATCTGGGTGCGCGCGTTCATGTACTGGTAGGCGCCCGGCACATTGATACCCGTGCCCGTGTTGGTGACCATGGTGGCCTGGGACTGACGGGCCACGCGGAAGCTCCAACCACCACGCTCGTAGTACACGGTGAGGTTGGTCGTCTTGGGCGGCACGCCAGCCACCGGCGGCGAGTTGGGGCGCTCGTCGGTCTGCTTGGTCTTGGTGTAGTTGGCGGTGAAGCCAAAGCCCTTGATCGGCAGCATGTCGAGCGGCTGTTGCCAGGTCAGCTCGAAGCCACGCACCTTGAGCTTGGAGTCAATGCTGATGGGCTCGGTCACTTCGACGAGATGCTTGTCTCGCCCACCGCTGGCGGTCACGACACCGTTCTGCGCATCGGTCAGGTTCTGGAAGCCGTAGAGGGCATCCAGCTGAGCCAGGGTGTACTGCGTGATGCGCGAGCCGGGGCGGCCGACGATGTCCTTGGCGAACGCCGAGGCCGACAGGAAGGCTTCACGGCTGAGGTAGTACTCCAGCGCAAAGTCGAAGTTGTTGGCCGTCCAGGGCGAGAGCTTGGGGTTGGTCAGGCTGGCCGTGCGGGCGCTCTGGTCGTTGATGGTGAGCTGGGTCTGGCGCAGGTCGGCCGGATTGGCGCGGGTGATGGACTTGGACGCCGAGGCGCGGGCAATGATCGACTCTGTCAGGTTGTAGGACGCCGAGGCCGACGGCATGGTGTTGGTGTAGGGCGTGCTCTCGTAGGCCCAGTTGGCGATGTCCGGATAACGCGACCCGTTCAGGTTGCCGTTGGCCGCGTTGCGGGAGTCGGCCACCGCCTGCAGCACGCCGATGGTTTGCTCGGTGCCCGCAAAGCGGATGCCGGCGTTGTAGCGCAGCGCACGGCCCAGCACATCGACCTTGCCATTCACCTCGGTGTAGAAGCCCGTCACGATCTCGCGCAGGTAGCCGCCCGAGCCATTGCCGAAGTTCTTGTAGATGTTGTCGCGGTAGAGCTGGTAGTTGGTGTCCTTGGCGAACTTGTCCCAGTTGACCAGCACGAAGCCTTCCTTGGAGCCGTAGAGGTAGTTCGGCACCGCGCTGTTGGGTACCAGGGAGCCCAGGTAGGCCAGGCCCGATTGGCCCGCTGTTGCACCCTGGCCGAAGCCTGGATAGACCGAGGCGGCGATGGGGCCTGGCTGCACCCGGCCGTCACACGCTCCTTGCGATGTCGTGTTGGGCTGGATGAACATGAAGTTGATGTTGTTCGAGCAGGTGGCGTTGATCCAGTTGCCAGCGCCGCCGCCGCCCGTGCCGTACTGGCGGTAGCGGCGCTCGATATCGTCCCAGGACCCACCCACGCGCACATTGAAGTTGTTGCTGCCCCACTTCAGGTTGGCGCGTGTACCGCGCGTGGTGTTGGTGCGCTCGTACAGGTCCATGCGCAAGGTGGACAGGCCCTGGCCCGGCTGGTACCAGCCAAAGTTCTTGGGGTCGTTGAGGTCGAGGTTGCTGGTGATGGTGGGCAGGCCGCCCTTGCTGTTGTCGTAGGTGATGACCGAATCAGCGCCATTGGTGGACACCAGCACCGAGGGCATGTCGCGGTAGAAGTTGCTGTTGGTCGCGTTGAAGTGGCCGTCGATGGTGATCTCGTCGTTGGGGCGGAACTCGAAGCCCGGGTTGATGCTGCCAAAGCGCGTCACCTCCTTCATCGGGCGGTACTCCAGCGCCGAGAAGGTATTGGCCAGGGTGGCCTTGGTCAGCACGCAGCCGCTGTCGCAATCGCTGCGGTCAAACTCCATCGCCAGGGGGATGGACTGATTGGCCCGCGTGCCCGAGTTCATCGCGCCGTACTCCATCTTGTTGCCTTTGCGGGCGATGATGGTGTCGACGTAGAGGTCCCATTGGTCATTGGGCTGCCACTGCAAGCTGAGGTTGGCGCTGATGCGGCGGCGCTCACCCTCGAAGAAACGGTGGCGCGCCAGCCGGCCCATCAGCGCGTTGTCGATCTGCTTGATGCTGGCGCCCGGGTTGAGCGCAAGCAGCATGGCCCGGTCGATCTGTTTGCCCGGGACCAGCAGCGAGCGGGCGAACTCCGGCAACGCGCTCAAGGCCAAGCCCGAGGGCACGGTGTCGGGCGTGGACTGCGAGCCGGCGCCGGTGTTGTTGGGGTTGTCGCTCGCATTGGCCTGGAAGGCCTTGAGCTGGTAGTTGCGCATGTCCAGCGCATCGAAGTTGTTGGCGTGATAGAAGGTCTGGCCAAAGGCCACCCCCACCAGCGCGCCCACCGAGCCCACCGCAGGCAGGTCCCAGGTGTTGCTGATCAGGGCCGAGCCTGTCTTGCCCCAGCGCTTGTCGAGGTCGCGGTAGTTGCCGCTGAAGGTGACGGCTGAACGCAGGCCGCGCTTGTCGAAAGGGCGCGCGCTGCGCATGTCCACGGTGCCGGCCAGGCCGCCTTCGATGATGCTGGCCTTCTGGCTCTTGTAGACCGAGGCACTGCTGAAGAGCTCGGAGGGCAGGAAGTCCATGTCGACTTCGCGGTTGGCACTGATGCTGCCCGCCCAGCTGCCGGCCGAGGCCGAGGCCACCGGCGCGCCATTGAGCAGCACGCGCGTGAAGGCCGGGCCCATGCCGCGGATGGAGACGTTGAGGCCTTCACCGTCGATGGTGGCGCGGGTGATGGTGACGCCGGGGATGCGCGACAGCGAATCGACGATGGACGGGTCGGGGAACTTGCCGAGGTCTTCGGCAAACACGGTCTCGCTCAGGCCGACGTCATCGCGCTTGGCCTTGGCCGAGTTGGCCAGCGACGAGCGGATGCCCGTGACGACCACGGTCTCCAGGCTGTTGTTGGCGGGCGCGGCCTGCTGCGCGTAGGCCTGGGCCAGCAGGCCGGCCAGCGCGGTGATGGCAAAGGTGCTGCGCGCCGCCATCAGTCGGGCGCGGCGCGGCTCGCGGCGGAGTTGGTGGGTCATGGCGGTCTCCTCTTGGTGGCCCGGGCGGGCCTGGCTGGTCTTGAAAGCAGAGGCGGCAGCCCTGTGGCGGGGTGCCCCTGCACCCCGCCACACTGCCCCACCCGAATTCCCGGCATCGCGGTCGGTCAACTCGACCGCTGTCCGTGTCTGGCGACACCCACCGCCTGCCTGCAGCGCCTCTACGGGGCGCACCTCTGGCCGGGGCCAACGGCACCATCAGCACCGCGCAGCCCAACCGGATCAGGCAAGGTGGCGGGCATCTAGAAACATAGGATGTCCGACAACTGGCGACAGGTTACGGCGCATCAACAGCCATCGAGAACTCAGGTTTCCCCGTAGCTCAGATGAGGGCTCAAACGGGCCAAAACGGGCGGTGTAGCGCTATCCATAGAGGGAGTCATGTCAAAGCCTGCATCAAGCGCCGATCAAAACCTGAAGTCAAGAAACATTCCGTTACACTTTAGTTGGAATGTGACTCAAGCTGTGGCGCCCTATCGACGCCCGCCAGCCCGAGATTTCTTGCCAAAACAGCGTTCGTTGTACGACCTCAGGCCGGTCGCAGCGCAACCCACTGCCTCAGCTCAATCTCGAAGGTGGCCTTCCAGGCTCAGTTCGGCCACCGCGCAAGCCAGCGCGCCAGGGCTTGCCAAGAGTGCCAGACGCAGCACACGCACCGCTTGATCGGCCAGCGGCAGGGTGAGGCTGTCCGGCGCGGCGCTTGGGTGGCTGGGGGCCCACTGGGCCAAGCGCACGGGGGCGTTGGTGGGGCTGATGTTCAA
>CALMQC010000743.1 GCA_937871895.1 uncultured Roseateles sp.
CTGGTGCCCAGCCGCATCGAATCGCAGGACTTCCGCGTCACCATTGGCGCCAACCGAGCCAAGCCCTATTCGGCCAGCGTCTTCAACATCTCTGCGATGAGCTTCGGGGCGTTGTCCGCCAACGCGATCCTGGCCCTCAATGCCGGCGCGCGCCGGGGTCACTTCGCGCATGACACCGGCGAGGGCTCGATCAGCAGCCACCACCGCGTGCACGGTGGTGATCTGATCTGGGAGATCGGCTCAGGCTACTTTGGCTGCCGCGACGAGGCTGGGCGCTTCAGCCCCGACAAGTTCCAGGCATCGGCAAGCGATCCGCAGGTCAAGCTCATCGAGATCAAGCTCAGTCAGGGCGCCAAGCCCGGCCATGGCGGCGTGCTGCCCGGCCCCAAGGTCACGACCGAGATTGCCATGGCGCGCGGCGTGGCCGAGGGCGTGGACTGCATCTCCCCCGCCGCCCACAGTGCCTTCTCGACCCCCATCGAGCTGATGCAGTTCGTGGATCGTCTGCGCAACCTCTCCGGCGGCAAGCCCACCGGCTTCAAGCTCTGCATCGGCCACCCCTGGGAGTGGTTCGCCATTTGCAAGGCCATGCTGGAGACCGGCATCACGCCCGACTTCATCGTGGTGGACGGCGGCGAAGGCGGCACGGGCGCCGCGCCGCTGGAGTTCACCGACCACGTCGGCGCGCCGCTGCAAGAAGGTCTGCTGCTCGTCCACAACACCCTGGTTGGGCTGGAGCTGCGCGACCAGATCCGTATCGGCTGCGCCGGCAAGATCATCAGCGCCTTCGACATCGCCCGCGCCATGGCCATGGGCGCCGACTGGTGCAACTCCGCACGCGGCTTCATGTTCGCGCTGGGTTGCATCCAGGCCCAGACCTGCCACACCGGCAACTGCCCCACCGGCGTGGCCACGCAGGACCCAGTGAGGCAGGAAGCCCTCGTCGTGCCCGACAAGGCCGAGCGCGTCTACCGCTTCCACCAGAACACGCTTCACGCGCTCAAGGAGCTGGTGCAGGCTGCCGGGCTGCAACACCCGAGCGAGATCACCGCCAGCCATATCGTGCGGCGCACTCGCGACCACGAAGTGCGCCTGCTCAGCAATCTGCTGCCCTTCATCCCGCCAGGCGCGCTGCTGCGCGAAGACCTGGAGGTGCACAGCGTCTTCAAAACCTATTGGCCAGCCGCCTCGGCCGACAGCTTCAGCCCCAACCTGCGCCGCACGACCACCCCCTGAGCCACGGGGGGCACCCAGGGACCAACTCCTAGGCGACCGCATCCCGACAAACTTGGGATTGACTATTCCATAGCGCACAATTCGCGGGTCTGAAGTTGTCCCGCCATGCCCGTCGTCTATCTCCTCCGCCGCAACACCGCCTCCGTCGAAAAGACCCGCACCACCCTGGAGGAGGCGGACTGGCAACTCGGCGGCTGCAGCGAGTCCTTGCAAGACGCGCTGGCCGAGATCGCCGTGCGCATGCCCGACATCGTGGCCTGCGATCTGCGCCTGAACGATGGGCATGCCATGCTCGTCGCGCACGAACTGGGCCAGTTGCCGGTGCGGCCTCAGTTGCTGCTGCTCTCGCCCAACGTCGACGACCTGCAGCTCTTTGCCGCCCTATGCGCCGGCGCCAACGCCTATCACGTCGATGTGGGCACCGGCCTGACGGACGCCCTGACCGCCCTGCATCAACGCCGCGCCAACCTCAGCCCCTTGATGGCCCGCCAGGCGCTGGCCGCCTTTGGCGCCGAGCGCAGCCCCGTGGCGCTGGCCAGCCAGATGGCGGCCGCCAAAGACCAGAGCCCGGCGGGTCGCCAGATCGACCAAGCCGCCCGCCACTTGCTCAGCCTGCTGTCCCACGGCCTGTTGACCAGCGAGGTCGCGCAAGCCTGGCAACTCACTCAAGTTGACGTCGAGCAGCGCATCTGGCGCATCGTGCGCTTGCTGCACGTGCGCAGCCGCGAGCTGCAGATCGTCTGAACCGGCTCGGGGCCGTCAGCCCTGAGGCACCGTGTCTTGAAAGCTTGGCCGGCTGCTGAGCTTCTCAAAGTGCCGCGCCAACTGCGGACAGGGCGTGCGCCAGTCCAGCTCCGGGAAGCGGAAGCTCAGCCAGCCCAGGCAACAGCCCACGGCGATGTCAGCCAGCGAAAAGTGGCTGCCTGAGCACCAGGCCTTGTCCCCCAGCCCCTGCTCCATCGCCTGCAGGCCGGCATGCACCTTGCCCATCTGGCGATCGATCCAGGCTTGGCTGCGCTCACCGTCCTTGCGGTGCACCCAAACGCGCTCCATGCGCGCCAGCACGGCAGCGTCCAGCACGCCATCGGCCAGCGCCTCCCAGGTGCGCACCTCGCAGCGCTCGCGGCCTGAGCCGGGGATCAGTTTGCCCACCGGCGAGAGCGTGTCCAGGTACTCGACGATGGTGCGCGAGTCGAACACCGCGCCGCTGATGGAGTCTTGCCCCTCCATCACCAGGCAAGGCACCTGACCCAGCGGGTTGAACTTCTGCACCTCGTCATTGGCCCAGACGTCTTCCAGCACCAGTTGGCATTCCAGTTTCTTCTCGGCCATCACGATCCGCACCTTCCGGACGAAGGGGCTGGTGAGGGATCCGATCAACTTCATCGCGGTCATGGATACGGCGGGCTGCAGGGTCGAAATGATTCTAGCCAGCGGGGTCCTAGCGCTCAGTCCCGTTTGGAGGCGACCGGGGCAGCCGGATCCTGAGCAAGCGTCTCCGCTTGGAAAGATTCACCAGCCTAGCCTGGGGCAGTCCCGCTGACCCCGGCCAAGGAAGCGCGGCACAGTTGCGCCCGGTTGAGGGAGCCCATGGACAACACGCACAACACCGCGACAACACCGCCCGCCACTGGCACGCCCGGCGCGCCCGACGACGTTGAGGCGCCACTGCTGGCCCGGAGCAGTCCACCGCCGAGGCGGCTTGAGATCCGCTTCACCGGCTCCGGCAGCGAGTACTTCCGGATTTGGGCGGTGAACCTGCTGCTCATCCTGCTGAGCGCCGGGCTCTACCTGCCCTTCGCCAAGATGCGGCGCATCCGCTACCTGTACGCCAACACGCTGATCGACGGCGAGGCGCTGGCGTTTCATGGCGATGCGAACAAGATGTTCCGCGGCTTTGTGCTGCTCGCTGTGCTCACGCTGATCTACACCTTTGCCGGCAGCTTCTCACCCGCCGCCGCGCTGCCAGCCTTTGTGCTGCTGTGCGTCGTCTGGCCGGCCTTGTGGCGCGCGTCCATGCAGTTCCGCATGGGCAATACCAGTTGGCGCGGCCTGCGGCTGGGCTTCGAGGGTTCGATGCGCGGCGCCTACCTCGGCTTCCTGCCCATCTACCTGCCCGCCGCCGTCCTCACGGCCCTGGAGCCCTACGTGTCCGGCCCCAGCAAGGACCCCGGCATCAACGGCCAGTGGGGCTTCCTGCTCGCGCTCGGTCTGCTCGGGCTGCTGGCCCCCTGGTCCACCTCCCTGCTCAAGCGCTACCAGCACCAGGGCTACCGCATCGCCAGCGAGCGCGGCGACTTGCAGGTGGCGACACGCGCGGTCTACGCCATTGGCGCAAAGACCGTGGGCATGGCCGTTGTCATGCTGTTCGTGACCATCATGGGCACCGTGGTCATTGGTGCGGTGCTCTCGTTGGGCCACAGCGGCAAGATCGATGGGCAAGGCAACGGCAGCTACTTCGGCATCGCCTTCGTCGGCCTCATCTACCTGCTTGGGGGCAGCGTGGTCCTGACCTACTACGCCGCCCGCGTCCAGAACCTCGTCTGGGGCAACACCCGCAGCGAGGCCCTGCAGTTCCGCAGCAACCTGACCGGCTTGACCGTGCTCACGCTCAAGAACTGGGTGCTCGTCGTCCTCACCGCCGGCCTGTACCGGCCCTTCGCCGTGATCGCCACCGCCCGCCTGCGGCTGGAGTCGGTCTGGATCGAAACCACCTCGGACCCCGACACCTGGTCCGCCACGCCCAGCCTGCGGCCCACCGACGCGTCGGGCGAGGTGGCGGGTGATTTCTTCGGCATGGACCTGGGGCTTTGACATGACCACCAGCACCACCCTCAATCCCATCAGCGCTCATTGGTTTGACGGCCAGCACGGCGCCGCCCAGCCCGTCGAGGTCACGCTCCACGGCGGCAACCTTCACTTTGCGGGCCGGCAACTGCCACTCCAGCACGTCCGGTGGCCCGAGCGAACGCGCCACGGGCAGCGCCTATTGCTGTTGCGAGACGCTGGCGTGCTCCGCTTCCCGGACGCAGCCGCCTTCGACGCCTGGGCTGAAGCCTCGGGCCAGTTGCCCAGCTGGGTCGAGCGCTGGCAGCTGAGCTGGCCGCGTGCGCTCACGTCGCTCATGCTCGTCTCGCTGCTGCTGGCCGTCGCCTGGCGCTGGGGCTTGCCCTGGGCCAGCGACCAGATCGTCGAACGCATCCCCCTCAGCGCCGAGCAGCCGATTGGCGACCAGGCCATGGCCTATATCGACAAGGAGCTGCTGCGCCCCAGCCAGCTAAGCCCGGCCGAGCAGGCCGCCTGGCAGCAGCGCCTGGACCAGATGCTGGCCACCGCGCGGGCGGCCGGCGTTATGGGCCCGCAAGGCCTGACCCGACCGCTGGAGCTCAAGTTCCGCCAGACCTCGGCCACCCTCGGGCCCAATGCCTTCGCCCTGCCCGGCGGCCCGATCTGCATCACCGACGAGTTGATCGAGCTGATGAAGGATGAGCCCGACGCCTTGCTGACCATCCTGGCGCACGAGATCGGGCATGTGCACCACCGCCACGGTCTGCGCATCGGCCTGCGCGCCATGGCCGTGACGGCGCTGGCCTCGGTGTGGCTGGGCGACTATTCCTCGCTGCTCAACGGCCTGCCCATCGTGCTCGCCACCAATGCGTACTCGCGTGACCACGAGCGCGAAGCCGACGCCTACGCCCGTGAACTGGCCCGCGCCGGCGGCGTCAACCCAGCGCGCATCGCCGTGTTCTTCGAACGCCTGCGTGAGAAATACGGCCACAGCGCCGAGAGCCCCCTCGCCATCTCGTTCAGCTCCCACCCCGCCGACAGCGAACGGATCGCCTTCTTCACCAAGCCCGAAGGCAGCCCGGCCCCCCAAAACTAGAATTGCGGGTTTTCCACGATCTGCCGGCCAGCTCCATGTCTGCAACTGACTTCTCGCCCGTCACCGCTCTCTCGCCGCTGGACGGCCGCTATGCCGCCAAGGTCGCTGCCCTGCGGCCACTGCTGTCGGAGTACGGGCTGATGCACCGCCGGGTGCAGGTCGAGGTGGAATGGTTCATCGCGCTGTCGGACGCAGGTTTCAAGGAGTTCAAGCCGCTGTCCACCGCCGCGCGCACGCGGCTGCGCAAGCTGGTGAAGAAGTTCAGCCCGGCGGATGCCGAGGCCATCAAGGCCATCGAGCGGACGACCAACCACGACGTCAAGGCCGTTGAGTACTGGATCAAGCAGAGCTTTGCCGGCGTGCCTGAGCTGGAGGCCGCCAGCGAGTTCGTGCACTTCGCCTGCACGAGCGAAGACATCAACAACACCAGCCACGCGCTGATGCTCAAAGCCGCGCGTGACGAGGTGATGCTCCCCGCGCTCGACGCCATCATCGAGAAGCTGCGCAGCATGGCCCACCAGATGGCCGACCTGCCGATGCTCAGCCGCACCCACGGCCAGACGGCCAGCCCGACCACCGTGGGCAAGGAGATCGCCAACGTCGTGGCCCGATTGCTGGGCGCGCGCGAGCGCATTGCCGGCGTCAAGCTGCTGGCCAAGATGAACGGTGCCGTGGGCAACTTCAACGCCCACCTGTCCGCCTGGCCCAAGCACGACTGGGAGGCCTTCAGCAAGCGCGTGATCGAGAAGCAGCTGAAGCTGACCTTCAACCCCTACACGATCCAGATCGAGCCGCACGACTACATGGCCGAGCTGTTCGACGCCTTCACCCGCGCCAACACCATCCTGGTGGACTGGTCGCGCGACGTGTGGGGCTACATCAGCCTGGGCTACTTCAAGCAAAAGACCAAGGCGGGCGAGATCGGCAGCTCGACGATGCCGCACAAGGTCAACCCCATCGACTTCGAGAACGCCGAGGGCAACTTTGGGCTGGCCAGCGCGGTGCTCACCCACCTGGCCCAGAAGCTGCCCATCAGCCGCTGGCAGCGTGACCTGACCGACTCCACCGTGCTGCGCAACATGGGCGTGGCGCTCGGGTACAGCCTGCTCGGCTACGACTCGCTGGCCAAGGGCCTGGGCAAGCTCGAAGTGAACGAAGCCGCCCTGGCCGCCGACCTCGACGCTGCGTGGGAAGTGCTGGCCGAACCCATCCAAACCGTGATGCGCCGCTACGGCCTGCCCAACCCCTACGAGCAGCTCAAGGAGCTGACCCGCGGCAAGGCCATCACCCAGGAATCGCTGCGCGGCTTCATCGAAGGGCTGGACCTGCCCAAGGCCGAGAAGGCGCGGCTGCTCAAGCTGACGCCCGGGGGCTATACGGGCAAGGCGGCGGAGTTGGCGAAGCGGGTTTGAGTTTTTTGGCTTGTGGTGCGGGTGGGTTGAGCAAGGCGGCGGGCGGGGCCTGAGCGTCGCTCGGCGGGCTTGCCCT
>CALMQC010000744.1 GCA_937871895.1 uncultured Roseateles sp.
CCCGACAACGCCCGCGCGGTGACGCCGGGCTATGTGGAGCGGCGCCGGCAGGTGCTGCTCAGCGACGGTTGACCTTCTGGTCAGCCTTCGGCGCGACCTCAGACACTGCGCGGCCGACGTGGGGCGGGCTCGCTGCACGTGGGGTCATCCCAGTACCTTGACGCGCACCGAACCATCTTATACGCTATTAAACGCGGCACAAAACAATCGCCGTGCACGAAAGGGATGGGATGCGTACTTCAAGAGTATTTAAGTCAACTGTCGCAATGGCCGCAACACTGCTCCTCGCTGCGTGCGGCGGAGGCGGCGACGAAAGCGCGACACGGTCCACACAGCAAGGCCGACAAGGGCCTGATGGCGCACCGGCCATTCAGCCTACAGTGTTGGCCGTGCTACCCCGCGAATTCGAGCACTCGTCTGACCACGACGAAGTGAGAGCCATTCTCACATCCGGCGGCGTTCCCGCGGGACAAGGAAGCTGCTTCAAACCCAGGAATGACGAAGGCATCATCGTGGGTTGTGTGCCCGTCCTCATCGACCCAACCAGACCAATCGGAACAGAGCCTGACTCGCTGTGCAGTCCGTGGCTTGACTCCTTCGAGATTCCGAAAGCTAACGCCCAAGTCGCAGTTGCGCTCGGCTTCCAAATCGTTGACCTGGGCCACGGGTGGCAAGAGGTGGACTGCCCTAGCAAGTCCACCGAAGTCATCCTGATACCAGGAGCCTAGCCAGCGCTACCGCAGGCAAGCGTATGCCGCGAGCCCCCTTCTGAGACGCCAAGGGAGTCTTCCTCGCAGATCGCATTGAGCACCGTGGCGACCGTGCGCTGCTAGCGCAGCGACGCCGGCCGCCACCCTGGGTGTGCACCGCCTGGGTATCGCGCCCACCCAGTTCCCGAGCGGCTACGACGGCGCGCGCTTCGTGGTGGTGCCTGCGGCGCAGCAGGCCGTCTTCTATGTGTGCAGCGGCGCCGATGGCACGCTCGACGCGCAAGGCCGGGGCAAGGGCGTGCTGGCTCGGCTGTCGGGCTATGGTTTCAACGGAGCCTACCCCGCGAGCTGCCCGGCCATCGCCGGCGCCGCGGTGCTGGCCACGCAGGTGCGGTCCTGCCGCTTCATCTACGACCCCAACCAGGGTGCCACCCAGCAAAGCGGCTTCGTCTCGATGCAGCTCGAGCTCGCCCGCGACGGCGAGGTCGTGAGCCTGCTGCTGGGCACGCATGTGGTGAACGTGCCATGAGCAGGGGAAGCATCACCCCTGCGCGAGGGCTCGGTGCGATCGCCGCGGTGATCGTGCTGGTGCTGCTGTCGGCGCTGGCGGCGGCCATCGTGCGCCTGGGCACCGCACAGCAACAGGGGCAGGCGCTGGAGGTGCAGTCGGCGCGCGCGGCACAGGCGGTGCATGCGGGCCTGCAGTGGGCCCAGTACCAGGCGCTCAAGGGCGGGTGGATGGCGTGCGCCGGTGCCACTACCACGCTGGACCTGCGCGCCGACACCGGGCTGTATGTGACGCTCACCTGCCAGTCCATCACCTACGGCGAGGGCGAGAGCGCCCCCGGCGCGCCGCGCACCGTGCGCGTCTACACCCTGGATGCCGTGGCCTGCAACTCGTCCACCTGCCCCGACAACGCCCGCGCGGTGACGCCGGGCTATGTGGAGCGGCGCCGGCAGGTGCAGCTCAGCGACGGCTGACCTTCGGAGCGGCCGTCTGCGACGAGTGTGGCCTGTCGCCCGCACGCCGGTGGCCTTGCCACTGGATGAGCGGGCATCGCTCGAGGTGCAGGCAATTGTGCAGTGCCGTGCCAAGGTGTGGGAGTTGCGAACCGCTTGATTGCTCTGAACCGCAGTGCTACGGTTGGGCCTGGGATCGTGGCGCTGTCGGTCTGTGGCCCGCAGGTCTTCTTTGTTCATGTCAACGGCCAAACTCTTCCCGAAGCCTCGCCGCATCGCGGCGGCGATGCTGTTCCTCTGGCTGTTCGCGACCTTCGCGAGCTGGGCCCATGCCTGTCTCGTGCAGCCGGCTGCTGTCGCGAAGGGCAGGTTCGAGCACCACCAGCGGATCGACCCCGGCGCCGGTGCCCACGCGCACCATGCGGAGACGGGAGCCGCAGCGCACGACGAACGCGACGCCGCCTTGCAGTCCTGCATCAGCTTCTGCGAGTTGGAGCGGGGTATCGTCGCGAAGGCGCTGCCCACCAAGGCTGACGGCGGCGCCTTCTGCGAGTTGGAGCGGGGTATCGTCGCGAAGGCGCTGCCCACCAAGGCTGAC
>CALMQC010000745.1 GCA_937871895.1 uncultured Roseateles sp.
TTTCCAAGCCCCTGCCGGTAAGTACCCAACCCAGCCCGCCTAGTGCGGGCTTTTTCTTGGGCGGCTCGGGCAGCCTGAGCGCGCGGACGTACATCGCCGAAGGCATGCCTCCCGCCACTGTGCAGACCCTCCTGGGCCACGCCCATGCCGAGATGACGGCGATCTACTTGAACGATAGAGGGCTCACAGAGGCAGAATGGAAAGCGGTCGAGGCCACGCCTGCGTGATGGCTGGCGTCGCGCCGCCAGAAAGTAGACGGACAAATGAAGCCATGCCTCAAGCACATCCTTGCCCTGCCTGAAGAGTTTCAGGACAAGCTGGTCAAGAAGGTCGAGACCCTGATGAAGGTGGGGGCCTCGCAGCAGGACGCCAACCGGGCCGCGCTGTCGGCGCTGATCGATGAAGCCATTGACGAGATGGAGGCGATTGAGGCGGCGCTGCGCGAGCAGCACCCGGACTTGTTCGTCAAGCCCAAGGACCAGGCCCCCGAGCCCGCCACCGGCCGTAGCAGCCAGCCCGACTCGGAGAACCCAGACATCCGGTTCAGCCGCGCAGAGCTGGTGAATGAGCTGAAGGCAATGAACAGGGGGCTGTCAAAGATCAACCAGGCCGTGAAGCTGGCGGCCAACATTGATCGGGCCGGCAAGGTGATCGACGCCTGGCGCAAGCTGCCCGCGCGAGCGTTGATGCAATCGCTTCCCTTGCCCATCGGCCCTCAGCCGCATGTGCTGCACATGCTCGGCGCTCCGATGCAGGCGCTGCGTGTCGATTCCTCAATCCTGCGCAAAGTGCTGATCCCGGAGGAGACCACGGCAGGCCTGCCTGGCTCCGAGAACGACGGCAAGCATGCGGGCGAGTTCGAGGGCGTGTCTGGCAAGGAGTTCATCGAGGCGCTGTACCGCCCGATGGTGGTCATGCAGACGCAGGCCAAGGGCGAGTGGGAGATGATCCTTCCGCTGCGCTCACCGAAGACGGGTGAGTTGATGATGGTGGCGGTGATGAAGGATGCCGAGATCGACGGCATCAAGACCAGCGCGATCAAGTCCGCCTACCCGAAGGCGGAACTCATGGAGCGTTTTTTGCAGGTGCTGGACGGCACGGTCCCAAAGAAGGACATGGCGAGGATGCCGACCGGAAAGCCACTGCTGTACGTCGATGCCGGCCTGTGGAAATCCGCGATGGCAGAAAAGCAAAACCCCGCCGAGCTTTCGCGGGGAGGGGTTTTGTCCGCCGGGGAATCCTTTGCGGCCTCGTCCATGCAAACGCGTGGAGTATCCGCTCAGGGTCGCTCCCAAGACTTCCAACTGCAGGGTCGCCCCGACATCAACCTTGGAGCCCGGTTGGTTACGGGCGTGGGGTCAGACCGGCTTGTCCCTCAGCGGCTTGATCGAGCCAATTCACAGATCCGCGCCTTGCTCAACAACCGCAGTGTAGCAGGGTATGGAGACCTCCTTCAATTCATCAGTGACAACTACACCGGGCCAGCCGCTGAACTGCCGCGCTTTTCACGTTTTGGTGCCTTCGACCTCCCAGAGTTCGGCGCCATCGCCGCCACGCAACAGGCGCTGCAAGATCGCTACAACCGCTGGAAGCAGGCGGTCGATGCGGTGCGCAAGCAGGGCGGCTCCATCACTGAGGCCAATGACTTCTACATGGCCGAGGAGCGCTACTGGGGCCAGGTGGCAACGCGCAACGATGAGTTCGGCAAGGAGATCGAGAAGTTCGTGGAGGCGGTGAAGGCGGACGGACTGGAGTTGTCCGACGTGGCGCTGTATGCCTACGCCAAGCACGCACGCGAGCGCAACCAGCACATTGCCAAGCAGCGAGAGTCGATGCCTGACGGCGGCTCTGGCATGACGAATGAGGCTGCGGACGAGATCCTGACGAATGCCGAGGAGGCCGGCCTGTCGGAGGCGCTGGAGCAGCACGCGCAGACGCTCTACGACTGGATCGACGGGACGCGCGACGTGCTGGAGAAGGGTGGACTCATCAGCCCCGACCAGCGCCAGGCCTGGGACAACACCTTCCGCCACTACGTCCCGCTGCGCGGCCGCGAGGACTTGCCAGAGAAGAAGCGCATCGGCGCCGGCTTCAACATCAAGGGCAAGGAGGGCTTCAAGGCCATGGGCCGCAAGTCCGAGGCCAAGCAGATCATCGAGCAGATCGTCCAGGACCGGACGCGCGCCTACATCCGAGTGGGCAAGAACGAGGTGCTGCGCTCCTTCTTGGGCTTCGTGCTGGACAACCCAAGCCCGAACCTGTGGCAGATCAACGCAGTGGAGTCCAAGCCCAAGGAGGGCGTGGACGCGAACGGAGACCCGATCATCGAGGAGAGCCAGAAGCTCGTCGCGGACGACCGCACGGTCACCGTGAAGGATGGCGGTGAGGAGATCCACATCCTCATCAAGGACGACGCTCTGCGCGAGCAGATGCAGAACCTGCATGTCGAGCAGATGCCGGCGATCCTTGCTGCGCTGCAGTGGGCCAACAGCAAGATTGGTGCGATGCTCACGTCATACAACCCGGTGTTCGTGGTGCTCAACGGCATGCGCGACTTCCAGGCGGCCAGCATGGGCATGCTGCAGGAGGCTGGGTTCAAGGGTGCCGGACAGTTCCTGGCCAGCTACTCCGGCGCCATGAAGGACGCCGCGATGGCCGAGATCCTTGGTAGGCCGACCGCCGAGTACCTGGAGTACAAGCGCGCGGGTGGCACGACAGGGTACTTCGGGCTGAATGAGCTTGGGCAGACCGAGAAGGACTTGATGGCGCTGGCCAAGGACGCCGAGCGGGGCGCAGCCAACCCGATCAAGCTGGCCAGGGCGGTGGCGGCCCGAGTGGATGACGTGAACGCCGCGGTTGAGCAAGCCACGCGGTTCGCGGCCTACAAGGCGGCGCGCAAGAGTGGCATGAGCATCGCCAAGGCGGCCTCGGTGTCGAAGAACATCACGGTGAACTTCAACCGCAAGGGCACGATGTCCAGCTCGCTGGGCGCGCTGATCCTGTTCTTCAACCCTGCAGTGCAGGGCGCCGCCCGCCTGGCCCAGGCGCTGGCGTCGAAGAAGGTCATGGCCACGCTGGGGACGGGTACGACGGCGCTGTTCTTCCTGGCGCTGGCAAACGCGGAGTTCGGGGGCGACGACGATGACGGCACAGCCTTCTGGGACAAGGTGCCCAAGGAGGTCAAGGAGCGCAACATCGTCATCATGCGCCGACCCAAGCGCAACGAGCGCGGAACGCTGGAGGCGGACTACTTCAAGATCCCGATGGCCTACGGGTACAACGTCTTCGCTGCGGTAGCGAATGAGTTGGCCGACCAGTACCGCCACTCGTCAGACCCGGCTCGCGGCAGGAAGCCCATTGAGTCTGCGAAGAATGTGGCTCAGGCTCTGCTTGGGGCAACGATCCCCGCCAATGGTGTGGCTCAGTCGCTGGACACCCCGGCCAGCCTGGTGATGGTCCCATTCGCCAACGCGGTAGGACCCCTGGCGCAGGGGGCGCTCAACGTCAGCAGCTTCGGGCGGCCGCTGCACCCGGACTCGCCGAACGAGAAGGACCTACCGGACTCCACAAAGTACAGCCCAGGGCAGGCCGGCACGGTGTTCCAGAAGACCGCCGAGCAGCTCAACGCATTGACGGGCGGCAGCAAGTACGAGAAGGGCTTGATCGATGTGAGCCCTGGAGCCCTGGAGAACGCGATGCGCTTCTGGGGCGGCGGCTTGACGAGCTTTGCCCTCGACCTCGGCAACGCCTTCTATGCGCGCCAGCACATCGAGCGCCCCGAGCCTGACCTGCGGCGACTGCCATTCGTGAAGCAGCTCTATGGTCGCATCGATGATGAGACGGATCGCTGGTTCGGCTACGACAAGCTCAGCGAGGCCGAGAAGGCGATTCAGCCCATGGACTCTGCCCGCCGGGATGGCAACTCGGAGGCGATGGACGAGATCGAGAAGAAGTACGGCAGCCTGGCTTGGTCGGGTGCGCAGGTGCGGGCCATCCGTGAGGAGTTGTCGAGGCTGCGCAAGGAAGAGCGTCGGGTCGTCGCCGATGAGGACTTGAGCGACTCCGAGCGGTACGTCCGCCTGGTCGAGATCGGTGGCCGAGTGCGTCAGACCCTGCAGCGCTGGAACGAGGCCTTCAATGAGGCGGCGCGAGAAAAGCCCGCCCAGTAGTCTACCCAGCAAGACAACCGTAAACCTGTTTGCAAGACTTGGCGTATGCCGCCTCTGCCCCGAGGGAATCCCCCCTCAGCAAGCCGCAGCCAAGACCATGACCACTGCCAAGCCTGACGACACGAGCAACGACTTCGACGCCTCGTTCGCTGAGTTCTCGACTCAGCAAGCGACGCCCCAGGAGCCAGAGCCTGCTGTAGTTGCGGAGGCGGCCACGACGCCGACGCCCACAGAACCCGCCGAGGCATCGGCCGGATCCAGTGAGGTGGAGCGCCTGAAGGCCGATCTGGCGGAAGCACTGCACCGGGAGCGCTCAGCGTCGAACCGGATCAGCAGCCGCGACCGCGAGAACGCCGCGCTGCAAGCCCGCGTCAGGGAGCTTGAGCAGGAAGTGCAGCAGCTTCATTCCCGCGCGAAGGCGCCGGCTCCGAGTGCTGCAGACGATGCCGAGGATGACGTGCTCAGCACTGCGGAGGATCTCCGCAAGGCTGTTGAGCGCCGAGTCCAGAAGGCTGTAGAGCCACTGCAACGAATCGCCACGGACGCGGATGCGCGTGCCAGAGCCGCCGAAGCCAAAGCCGCTGAGGCCGCCCAGGTCGTCACCCCCATCATCCAGCGCGACGCCGAGCAGGCGGAAGCGGAGTTGACCGGCAAGCTGAGCGACGAGTTCGGCGGCTGGGACAACGCCGTGAAGGACGTGAAGTTCAAGGCATGGCTGGCCAAGAAGCCAGACGCCATCCGCACTCTCTACAACCACGGCACCACGTTTGATGAGTGCGCCACCGT
>CALMQC010000746.1 GCA_937871895.1 uncultured Roseateles sp.
GTCGCAACAGGTTTGGTGGGCAGTCTTAGCGTCTGGGCCTCAGTTCGACCGCGACGCCTGACAGTACGGCATTGCCCGACAGCGGGTCGCGCGTCTCGGTGCCCAGCACCGCATTGAGGTTGGCACCGGGCCGCTGACCGGCGACGGCGAGCTGGCTGCCGGCCAGGTTGTGGCCCCAGCCGTGGGGCAGGCTGACGACGCCGCGCGACAGCTGGTCGCTCCGCTCGACGTGGGCGGTGACGTGGCCGGTGGCGGACCGAACCTCGGCGAAGTCGCCAAGGCCAAGTTGCGCCGCATCGTCCGGGTGGATCAGCAGCGTGCAGCGCTCCGGCCCCTTGGCCAGCACGGGCAGGTTGTGCATCCAGCTGTTGCTCGATCGCACGTCGCGCCGGCCGATCAGCGTGAACGGCGGCGCGGGCTCGGGGTCCGTGAGCTGGGCGAGGTCCGCGACGATGAGCGACGGGGCGAGTTCAATCTTGCCGCTCTCGGTCCTCAGCAGCTCGGGGATGCGCGGCTGCAGCGGGCCGAGGTCGATGCCGCCGTGTTCGAGCGTGGACTGGGCCTGGACCGTGGCGAGGCTGAGGCCGCCGGGCTGGCGGCCGAACTGGTCGCCGTAAGGGCCGGTGCGCAGTTGCAAGTCGATCAAGCGCTCGGGGCCGCGCAGTGCTTGCAAGGCTTGCATCAGGGCCTCGGCCTGCGGGCCAGCGCTGCGCGCAAGGTCGGCGGCCAGCAGGGCGTCGTCGAGCGCGCCAACGTCCACGTCGCAGCCTTTGCCTTCCAGCAAGGCAACGAGGCGCAGCAGGGTCTGCCACTCGGGCGGCTGGGTGGGCTCGAAGACCGGCCCCGAGACGCGCGCATGGTTGCGGTGGCTGAGCTGGGCAAAGGCGGGGTCGAAGTGCAGGTCCTCCAGCGGCGAGAGCCCGGGCAGGATCACGTCGGCATGGCGCGTGGTCTCGTTGACGTAGATGTCGAGGCTGAGCATGAAGTCGAGCTGGCCCAGCGCCGCGTCGAGACGCGCGCTGTCGGGGGCCGACAGCACGGGGTTGCTGGCCACGGTGATGAGCGCGCGCACTTGGCCCGGACCGGGGGTCTCGATCTCTTCGGCCAGGCAGGTCATCGGCAGCTCGCCCATCACCTCGGGCGCGCCGGAGACGCGGCTCTTGCGCCGGCCGGTTTGCACGCCTTTGCCTTGGCCGGGGCGGCCCTGCGTGTTGGCTGCAAAGGCAGCGGCCTTGGGGAACATCACGCCGCCTTCGCGGTCGAGCTGGCCGGTGAGCACATTGATGAGGTCGATCAGCCAGCTGTTGACCGTGCCCCAGCGCTGCGTGCA
>CALMQC010000747.1 GCA_937871895.1 uncultured Roseateles sp.
CCAGCCACGCAGGCCACGCTGGCCGTCATCGCCGCGGCAATCAAGGCCGAGGACAGCGCATCGGCAGATGGTGACTCCGGCGTCGTCATGCTTGCGCAGCGGCGCGACACGGATGCCAGCGCCGTCAGCACCGACGGCGACTATGGCACCCTGAAGATCGACGAAGAGGGGCGCCTCAAAGTCTCCGCAAAGCCGGCCAGCTATGCCGACATCACAGGCGACATCACCGCCGTGCAGGCCTCCATCAGCACGCCGGTGGCCGGTGGCACCGTGTCTGGAGACGTCAGCCGCGCCAGCAACCTGATGATCTTCTGCACGGGCACCTTCTCGGCGGTCAACTGCACATTCGAGGGCTCGCTCCAAGACACCGGAGACTCCAACTGGTTTGCCATCCAGGCCATCCGGTCGAATGCCAACACCATCGAGCTGACGACAGGGTCACTCAGCGCGCAGCCGGCCTATGCGTGGGAGCTCTCGGTCAACGCACTGTCCCGGTTCCGTGTGCGCTGCACCGCCAGAACCAGCGGCACGCAGTCCTGGCGGTTCAAGCTCGGCACCTACGCCACCGAGCCCATCCCCGCGGCCCAGGTGTCAGCCACCCAGCCCGTCAGCGGCACCGTCACGGCCACCGTCACCGGTGGCACCGTGCTCCCCGTCACGCCCACCACCAGCTTCGTCAACAGCGCCGGCACCACCAACGCCACCAGCACCAAGGCCACGGCCGGCACTGTGTGGAGCGTGGTTGTCAGCAACATCAACGCCGCCGCGCGCTACCTCAAGCTCTACAACAAAGCCACCGCGCCAACGGTCGGCACCGACACGCCGGTCATCGTCATCCCCATCCCAGCCGGTCAGGTGGTCTCCGTCAATGGTGGATCGAACGGCATCCGCTTCGCCACCGGCATCGCGTGGGCGCTCACCGCCAGCGCGGCCGACAGCGACACCACCGCCGTCTCGGCCAACGAGCACAAGGTCGCCATCACCTACACCTGATGCCGCGCGCATGATCGGCCACCTCTACACCCTGCTGCTCGTCGGCCAGGCGGCCACCACGCCGCCCGCTGCGCAGGAAGAGGCCGCCATCGGCTCGCTGATGGCCGGGCCCAAGACGCGCCGCCGCATCGTCAGCGGCTGGCAGCTGCCGGGCCGCCTCAGCCCGCAGCAGGAAGAGTGGGCCCGCCGCCTGCGCCGCCAGCGCCAGCTGCAAACGCTGCGCGCGCTGCGCGTGCTGTAGGGCCCGCGAGCCCCCTGCAAATCGTCTCAAGTTTCCGAGACTTGAGACAGCGCGATCCGCACCATCGCGCTTCATGACTCAAGCCGTCACCGCCGCAGCCCCCCGCGCCCAGAGCGACGTGCTGCACGACATGCCGCCGCAGACCCGCGTCGCGCAGCTCGAGCCCACCACCTGGCGCGAGGCCGACAACAGCCTCGAGGTCGTCTGGACCACCGGCAGCCGCCGCCGCGCCTACGACTGGTTCAACGACCAGGTCTACGAGGAAGAGCTCGCCGTCACGCCCGAGTCGGTCGACATGACGCGCTTCCAGGCCGGCACCGTGCAGGTCATCGACAGCCACGACACCTACAGCGGCGTCAGCGCCATTCTCGGCATCGCCCGCGAGGGGTGGATCAGCAACGGCGAAGGCCGCGCGCGCGTCGCCTTCAGCACCGACCCCGCCAAGCAGGGCGTCGTCGGCGACATCAAGGCCGGAATCATCCGCGCCATGTCGTTCGGCTACTCGGTCCAGAAGTACGAGATCACCCGGGCGCAAGACCGCACCGATGGCGTGAACGTGCCGCTGTACCGCGCCGTCCGCTGGACGCCGATGGAGCTCACCTTCTGTGCCGTCGGCGCCGACCCCAACGCCGGCAGCCGCGCCGGCGACGTGGCGCAGACCCGATCCCAACCCGTGCACGGCATGCCGTGCGAATTCGTGCGCGCTGATGCGCAAGCCAACAAGGAACCCGCCATGAGCGAAGCAGAACTCCAGGCCCAACGCGAGCAGGAAGCTGCCACCCGCGCTGCGGCTGAAGCCACCCAACGCGCCGCCGAAGCCACCGCTGCCGCCCAGGCCGCCCTGCAGCGCGCCGCCGACATCACCGACCTCTGCGCCCGCCACAACGTGGCCGACCTGGCTGCCGGCCTCATCCGCGAAGGCAAAACCATCGACCAGGCCCGCGCCGCGGTGCTGGAGAAGATCGGCCAGCGCGACGCCGCTGCCGGTGGCCACCTCAACGTGCGCGGCATCCAGACCGTGCAAGACGAGGTGCAGACCCGCTTCGCCGGCATCACCGAGGCCATCAACCACCGCGTGGACGCGAAGGCGCAGTTGACCGACAACGGCCGCCAGTTCCGCAGCATGAGCCTGATGGAAATCGGCCGCGAGCACCTCGAGCGCAGCGGTGTCAACACCCGCGGCATGAGCCGCCTGGAGCTGGCCACGCAGATCATGCATCACCGCTCGGGCGGCAGCATGGCCACCAGCGACTTCGCCAACCTGCTGGCCAACGTGGCCAACAAGCGGCTGCGCCAGGGCTACATGGAGAACACGCCCAGCTACACCCGCTGGGCCCGCCGCGCGCCCAACGCGCCGGACTTCAAGACCATGTCCGTGGTCAACCTGGCCGGCGCCCCCGACCTGCTGCAGACCAACGAGCACGGCGAATTCAAGTACGGCGCCATGACGGACGGCAAGGAGACCTACAGCATGGTCACCTACGGTCGCATCGTCAGCTTCACGCGCCAGGCGCTCATCAACGACGACCTGCGCGGCTTCGACCGCCTCGTCAGTGCCTTCGGCAACAGCGCCGCACGCCTGGAGAACCGCACGGTCTATTCGATCCTGACGACGAACGCCGCGCTGGCTGACACCGGCAACCTGTTCAACGCCACGGCCGTCACCACGGCCGGCGGGCACGCCAACCTCACCAGCTCGGGCACCGCCATCAGCGTGGCCTCGCTGGGCGTCGGCCGCACCATGATGCGGTTGCAGAAGGGCCTGCAGAGCGAAGAGCTCAACCTCACGCCGGCCTACCTCATCGTCCCGGCCACGCAGGAGGCCCTGGCCTACCAGTACACCAGCGCCAACTACACCCCGGCCACGGCCGCCACGATCAACGAATTCCGCGCCGGTGGCCGCACCGCGCTGGAGCCGATCGTCGAAGCCATCCTCGACGCCAGCTCGACGACGGCCTGGTATCTGGCCGCCAACAACGGCGCGATCGACACGGTCGAGTACTGCTTCCTCGACGGTGCCGAGGGCCCCGTCATCGAAAGCGAAGTCGGTTTCGAGGTCGACGGCATTTCTTACAAGTGCCGCGAAGACTTCGCCGCCAAGGCCATCGACTTCCGCGGCCTCTACAAGAACGTCGGCGCCTGATCTGCCTGACTGATCGACCCGCACCCACCTGGAGCCATCACAAATGATCACCTACGTTCAAGAAGGCGACGTCCTCAGCCTGGACCCGGGCACCACGGTCGCCACCGGCGTCGGCTTCCTCTTCGGCACCGCGCTGTTCGGCGTGGCGGCTGTGGATGCTGTCAGCGGCACCGCCAGCGCCTTCGTCACCAGCGGCATCGTCACCATCGGCAAGACCAGCGCGCTGGCCATCGCGGTGGGCGACGTCCTCTACTGGGACAGCACCAACAAGGTGGTCAACAAGACCACCAGCGGCCAGCGCGCTGTCGGCATCGCCGTCGAGGCGGCGGCCAACCCGTCCAGCACGGTCAAGATGCGCCTGGGCGTCAACAGCCTGGCCGGCACCTGATCCACCACCGCGCCGCACCAGGCTGCCCGCCATGACCTTCGCCGCTGCCATCGCACGCGCCAACGCTGCCATATTCCGCCACGTGGCGGACTGCACGGCCACGGTGGACAACGTGCTCGTCAGCGGCGCCTTCCGCAACGGGTACTTGGGCGCCCTCGGTGGCGTGGTCGGCACGGCCGAGCCCAGCTTCGAGTTCAACGGCGTGGACTTCACCCGCGCCAAGCAGGGCAGCAGCCTGCGCATCGTGGACGGCCCGCACGCCGGCAACCGCTACACCGTCACCTCGGTGGAGCCTGACGGCGCCGGCGTCATCACCCTGCGCCTGCAGCGCGTCACGGCGGCCGCATGAGCACGCCGTTCCTCACCGCCACCGACGCCATCCGCGACGCCCTGCTCGTCGCGCCTGCGGTGGCCGGAGGCCGCGTGCTGCGCGGCAAGGCCACGCCCATGGCCATCGACAAGGCGAGCGCCGTCTACGTCAACGCGCGCCTGTCGGACGGCAAGCCGCTTGACCTGGCCGGCCTGGCCACCGAGTGGGACCTCATCGTCGTCGTCGGCTGCTACGCCAAGGCCACCGGCACGCAAGACGCCGAGGCCGCCGTCGACCCCGTGCTCGCCGAGGTCTATTCCCGCCTCAAGTCCATCACGGTGGACACCGTGCCCGGCGCCACGCAGCTCGCCCTGCTGCCCCGCGTCGAGTGGGACACCGAAATGGCCGAGCAGAACATCGGCGGCGCCGTGCTCTCCCTGCGCGTGCGCCTCTACACCACCGGCGCCGCGCTGTCGGCCGCCACCACCTGAACACCCACAAAGGTCCTGCAAGGAGCCCCGCATGTCCTACTACCCCGTCACCGGCAGCAAATTCTTCGTGTCGAGCGGCTTCGCATCGGCCAAGACCATCAGCGCCGTCACCAACGCCGCGCCGCCGGTCTGCACCTCCACCGCCCACGGCTACAGCGACCTCGACGAGGTGCTCATCGCCACCTCTGGCTGGGAAGACCTGGCCTACAGCATGTTCCGCGTGAACCAGCTGACGACCGACACCTTCGAGTGCACCGGCTTCGACGCGACCGACACCGACTGGTATCCCGCCGGCAGCGGCGCAGGCACCGCCACCAAGGTCAGCGGCTGGACAGAGCTGGGCCAGGTGCTCGGCGTCACCGCCAGCGGCGGCGACCCCAAGAACATCACCGTCAGCCCGCTCAACCGCCGCACAGACATCCTGATCCCGGTTGGCTTCAACCCGAGCAGCCTGCAGTTCGAGCTGGGCTTCGACCCCGCGCTGGCCGATCAGGTTGCCCTGGCCACCGCCAGCCGAAGCCTCGACAAGCGCGCCTTCAAGTTCACGCTGCCCGGCTCGGCCTACGCCTACTGCTACGGCACCGTGTCGATGGCGCCAATCCCCACGTTCGACACCGGCTCCGTGATGCGCCGCACCGTCAACATCAGCATCGACGGCCTGTTCACCTTCTTCACCGCCTGAGCGCAGCAGCCCGCATGGCCTACAAGCTCGTCATCTCCCCGCTGGTGGAGTTCCCGGTTCGCTTCAGCGTCAAAGACGGCGCCAAGGACCGAACCTTCGCCTTCAAGATGCGCTGCCAGCGCACCGACGTGGAGGCCTTCCGCCGCAGCATGCAGGAGAGCAGCGAGACGCTGGGCGACCTGCTGCGCGGCTTCCTCGCCAGCCCCGCGCTCGGGTTGCAGATGGTCGAATGGGTGGGCGAGCCGCTGCTGGCCGACGAAGCCGGCAACCCCGCCCCGGCGGGCGCCGAGGCCTTCGCGCACCTGCTCACGCTGGACGGCATGCTCCAGCACGTGTTCGCCGCTGTGGCAGACGCCAACAGCGCCAAGGGCAAGCTGGGAAACTGACGCGGCTGGCCGAGCTGCTGGTCACCGGCCAGATCGTCACCACGAGCGCCGATGATGAGCCGCCACCAGACCAGCAGCCGCAGCCCGCAGCACCGCGCGCCAAGGGCCAGCGCCCAGTGCAGGGCTTTGCCGCAGTCGCTGCCAGTGCAGCCGCCCGCGGCGCAGTGCGCGCCCCCGAGTTCCACCTCTGGCCCGAGCACGTGCCCGCGCTCGACCTGTGGGGCGTCATCGGCACCCAGTGGGTGTACTCCGGCATGGGCGGCGCCACGGGCCTCAACTACGCCGGCGTCGAAGCTGCCATGCGCCTGCACGGCGTGCCGCGGGC
>CALMQC010000748.1 GCA_937871895.1 uncultured Roseateles sp.
AGCCGATTCGGCCGTGCTGCTGGCACACATGCCCGGTGCGTCCACCGGGGCCGGCTCGTCAGCCGGGCTACTGCCACTCTCTTGGGCGTCTTGGGCGGCTTTGGGCATGAACCCGGGGTTCTCCGCCTTCCCTGCCCCGCCTTCCTGCGGGTAGGCGATGGCTTCAGCAGCCATCGGAGCCGCGGCGCGCAATTGCGCCGCTTCGATTTCCTGTTCGCGGCGGCGCAACTCGGCCGCACGCTCGTCCAGCAGCCGCTGGCGCTCGACCTGCTCGGCCGCAATGCGCTCGTTCTCCAGGCGCTGCGCTTCCAGTCGCGCGGCCTCAGCCTCGCGCTGCACGGCTTGGGCGTACAACTGGTGCATCACGCCCAGCACTTCGGCCTTGCGGTCTTCGGCGCGTGCGGCGTACTCCTGCCATTCGGCCGGGTCGATCTGCGCGTCCTCCAGCAGGGCGATGCCCTTCTCGATGCGCTCTGCGGTCATGCCTGGCTCTTTGCAGCGGTCGATCCACGTCGACAGCGCGGCCAGCTTGGCATCCAGGCCGGCGATGCGCTCGCGCTCCTTGGCGGCCTTGGCCTCGCGCTCGGCCGCCTTGCGTTGTTCCTCGGCCTCGATCTGCGCGTGGATGGCGTCCTCTGCCGGCTTGACCAGCGCGATCAGTTCGTCGCCCTTGGCGTCCAGCGTGCGCTTCAGGTCGTTGGCCTCCTTCTTCAGCCGGTCCTGCAGGCGCTGCACCGCGTAGCGGCCTTCCTCGCGCAGCACCAGGCGCGCGGCCTTGGCGTCGGCCATGCCCTTGGTGGTGGTCACGTCGTAGGCCACGTCCTTATAGCGCGCGGCCAGCGTGCGCATGTGCGCTTCGATGGGTGCGAAGCTGGCCAGCGCGGTTTGCTTCAGGGTGGCGGGCTCGGCCGCCTGCGGCGTGGCCAAAGCGATTGCGGCCGGCGTCTTGCCGATCATGCTGGCGTCGATGGGCGGCAGTTCAAGGGTGTCGGTGGTCATGGTCTGGGTCATCGGGTCAGAACGTCGGAACCGTCAAGTCCACCTTGACAGTTGGCTTGGCGTCGGTCTTGGGGGCCGCGGGCGGTTCCCACTGCGGGGTGCCTGCGGGCTTCGGGTGAGCGCGGTCGAACTCACGCACAACTTCAAGGTAGTACGCGCGAGCGTGTGCCACCTTCTCTGCGATGGCCTTCTCTTTCTCGCGGTCGCGCTTGACGATCCACGTCGTCAGGCGATGGTGCTCGGGAATGTGGCCGACCACGTGCAGCGGCAGCGGCTCGAACCCGATCAGGTTCTCTGGCGTGTCGACCAAGCAGTAGTTGATCTCCCACTCATCGGCATCCCACAGCCAGCAGTAGCCGATCATCTGCCATTCGTACATGGCGCGCTGCGATCCGGCCACGTCATCGGGGCAGATCGGGAACGTCGCCACGGACCATGCCGATTTCAGGTCGTGCCCGACGCGGCGCGCGGCGTCGAACAAGTCGGCCTCGCCTGTGATCCACTCGTTGCGCTTGCGCTCGGTGTTCTTGGTCAGATTCAGGCCGCGCACACGGTTCAGCAGCGCAGTGGACTCGGGCTCGACAACGATGCCCTTCTCCATCTTCTTGTCGCTGACCTCGAAGTCGACGCTGAAGATGTCTTGCGCGGCCAGCTCGCGGATGTGCGTCTTGGCACCGACCGAAAGCGGACCTTCCTTGAGGGTCTTCGGCTCGGTCATGATCTTGCCGATGGAACTGCAGCGGATCAGAAAGTCATGCGCCATGGCTTTGCTCCTGCGCGGGCGCCTTCAACTCGGTGCCGCGCTTCTGGACTGCGGATGCGAACTGCTGGTAGCCGTCGCGGTCGCGCGCCTGCTGGAAGACCTTCACGCCGTCACGCATCACCTTGGTCAGTTCATCGGCGGTCTTGGCGGCCTTGGCCTTGTCGCACCAGTCGGCGCGCTGCGATTGGATCTGCGTGTCGCGCTCGTCTTCGGTCAGGTGCTGGGCCAGCAGCGCGTCAAGGTCTTCAAGGTCTTGGCCGAACATATCTCCGGCCGCGGTGACGTTGAGCGTCATCGCCACCTTGGCGCGCTTGGCGGCCATCTTCAGCACCGTGTTGGCCATGTCGGCGCTGTCGGTGCGAACTTGGTCGACGGTGTAGTGGCCGCCGGCCTTGCGCCCGAACTTCACGCGGCGCAGGTTGGCCGGCGTTGCCTCGAATTCTTCCTTGCACACGGCCTTGCGCCAGCGGTACTTTTCCTCCGCGCTGGAGCATTCGCCGACGCCCTGCCCCAGGGCTGTACCGCTGGGCTGGTGGATGCCGATGCAGGTCACGCGATAGCGCGCCACGTCGGCCGTGCTCAGGTCTTCGATGCGGTACTCGTCGCCGATCTTGAAGGCAAGGCACAGTTTCTCGGCGCCCTGCTTGTAGAGCATGGGCTTGTCGGTGCCAGGCACGGCGCCGTAGTGAAGGCCATCCTTCATCACGGCCTGCATCACTTCCTGCACGGCGTGAACGTGGCGGATGACCTCTTGGACGCTCATGCGGCCTTGGTCTGGTGCGATGCCGCGCTGCGGCAACTCGATCACAGCGTTCATGGTTGTCTCGGTTGGTGGGTTGGAAGCGGCCTGTTGCCGGTGGAGTGCCTATTGCGCCTGCCCCGGTTGCAGGCCACGCATCACGCTTGGTCGACTCATCCGCTCCCGTTCCCGTTGATAGATCAGGCTTCGGTTGCCTTTGCAATCGCAGCCTTGGCCTTCAGAACCAGAGCCTTCTGCACGTCGTCGTTGTCAAGCTCAGGGTCTGGAAGCAGCGCAACAAGGTCTTCCAGCGCGTCCAGCAGTTCAGTCGCGGCAGCCATCAGGCGCGCATTGGCTTCGCCTTCTTCGCCGGCTGAGTCCAGCGGCATCACGTCGGCCAGCAGCCACGAAGCGCGGCCACCGACGATCCGAAAGCCCTTGTGGTTCTCGCTTGCGGTCAGCC
Source organism: uncultured Roseateles sp. (assembly GCA_937871895.1). Classification (GTDB taxonomy): domain Bacteria; phylum Pseudomonadota; class Gammaproteobacteria; order Burkholderiales; family Burkholderiaceae_C; genus Pelomonas. The sequence goes on from CALMQC010000748.1 coordinate 2,965, forward strand.
GCGGGAAGAACTTCCACGGCCCTTGTGTGTGCTTGAGGCTCACGGCTTCATCCTTCCAATCCACCACACCCGCACCGCACGCTTGACGCGCATCCACGGGGTGACGGTCAATGCCTTCGGCGAATCGTCGTCGCCAAGACCACTCACCGCGCTCGCGGCCTCGGTCGGTGCGAACGTGGACTCGAAGCCGTCTTCGGGAAGCCGGCTCGTATTGACGATGTGCGGGTGACGCATGGGCTGCGTGGCGTTGAACTTGCGCATCACCACCACCCCATCATCCAGCCGCCGACGTACAGCACAGCCAGCGCCACCAACGCCTTGTCGTCCCAGCGCCAGTCGGCCAGAAGTTGATCGAAGCGATCACGCCTCATGGTCTGCTTCCTCGGTTTCTTCTTCACGCGGGCCGTCGATGCCGTCATCAACGACCTCCACGTAGCGGCGCAGGGTCTTGCTCCACACGCGCACCAGTTGGGAACCTTGCGCCGGCCCGCAGGTCGGGCAGAGGGTGTCTCCGCAGTCGCAGGCGAAGTTCATCACTCCCCCGGGCGCCGGCCGCTCACCAAGCTGGCGCAGGCCATGAAGACAACGACGATGGCCGAGCCCAGCGCGAGCCAGCCGATGGCGATGACGACGGTCATGGTCAGTCTCCAGAGAAGGTGGCAACGAAATTGCCAGCGACGATCCACGCCCACCACGCGGCAGACCACGTTTCGATGCCGGCTGCTGCTGCCATCACGCCGATGGCAATGCCAAGCCCGGCCCAGCGCAGGTACTTCACTTGCGCCCCTTCGCGCCGGACTTCTCCAGCCGATGACGGATCTGCCGGCCCAGGCCCTGCAGAGCGATGCGTGCGCCAGGCGCCATCGGGTCGCGGCGGTCGGCCCGGCCGCGGCTTTCGCATGCGTCTGCAAGCAGACGGGCCGCTTTGCGGCTCAACACCTGCCAACCAGCGCAATCGCCCAGCAGTTCAGCGGCGCGCGGGCTCAGGTGGATGGCAACGCGGCCCGCATCGAGCGCGCGCAGGCCGACAGGAACGACCTCGTAGCTCATTGCGCACCTGCCTTCGCGTCGTCGGCGGCATCAGTCCAGCCATCCGCGAACGGCGTGCGAAACATCGGCATCGCCTTGTCGGGGTCGAAAGCCATGTAGCCCGACTCGTAGGCCATCGCATCGCCCAGCGAGCGATAGACGCGGGCGGCGTTGCCGACCAGGGGCCGGTGCAAGACGCACTCGGCGATGGGATCGGGCTTGCGCTCGAACATCTTCAGGATGTCGGCGAAGACCGGGTGGACGTTTGTCGTTTGCATCGTGACCTCCAACGCTCAAGGCGTGGACGCATCGTACCCCTAGGTACGTAGCCGCGCAAGTGGTTAGGTACGATGAAGCTCAAAAAAATCCCCGCAGCAGCGGGGACTGTTGGATTGGCCTTCCTACTCTATGCGCGCCCTGATCGGCCTTTCCTCGTTCTTGCAGCGCATGGACGTTCCAGACAGGCTCTTGATTTCGCCCGTCGTCCCGTTTGGCAAAGCGATGCGGTCGCCCACCCTGGCCGCCGCCGGCACGCAATGCTCACCTTCGGCGCCCGTGATCCCGTCGCTGGCCCTCTGGAGCAGGCTGCCGGGTATGAAGACGAAAAAGCAGCCGGCGAGCTGGGTGCAAGCCGCCAGTGCGGCCGGCATCAGAAGTCGATGACATACGCCCATACAGTGAATCTCCCTAGATTGAACACCCGTTCGCGGGGTTGTTGCACATTGACACGATTCAGATCATAAGAACAAAAAGGGAGTAAGAATGAACAGAACTGGTGCGTGGACTTACGCAACGGCCACTGCGCACGCTGTTGTGAGCGACGGAATCAGCACCGTCGCCATCAGCGGCATCGTGACCCCCGCGGTGGCCTGCCAAGTGTTGGCCGACAACGCCCGCTGGCTTCGACAAACCCGTGCCATGGCACAGGTGGCCTCGTACCAGTTCAGCAACGTCGCCGTGACATCCGACGCATTGCTCTCAAGCGCAGCGGCGCACGCCAATGACGGCCTGGATGTGCCAACGGCTTTGCTGGTCATGCAGGATCAGTTCGACCTGTTTGACGGCTACTCAAGCCTTATGGCCCGCCGCGGGATCTGCCGCGCGCCGCTGCTTGAGTGGGGACCGGCGCTGTCTTGGGCGCAGCGTCAGGCGGCCGTGATGGAGCAGATGCGCGCCGGATCTCGTCCAGCAGAAGTGCGTACAGGCGTCGCTTGGCGACCTGATCCTCGATAGCGTCGAAGCTGCGAGCTATCTCCTGCGCGGCCAGGCTGGGCTGCGGGCCGAACGGATCTACTGCGGCGGGTCGGTGGCCAAGGTCGGCCGCCACCAGCGGCGGCAGCAGATCCGAGAACCATCCGGCCATGCCATCTATGGCATGAACGCGCTCGATCACGGCCTCTCGCACCTGCTTGTCGCCCTTGGCGATCTGGCGCACGTAGCCGCCATTGAGGTGGCCCAACTTTCGTCCGAACAGGTCGGCATTACCAGCGGCGCACCGCTCCAGAGCCTGGACAAACCTCTCGCGCAGCTTCTGGTCAAGTTCCGGCGTTGAACGCATGACGCGGAGCGTAGCGGCCGATACGGTTGGCGCGGCGTACCCGCTTGCGCTTGACTCTACGTACCTAGAGGTACGATACTCGGGCGCATGAACCTGCACGACTACCTGTCTTCCGGCGCCATGAGCGCTGTCGACTTGGCCAAGGTCATTGGCTGCAACCATGACCAGATCAGGCATTGGCGACACGGGTACGAAGGGCGTCGCCCTGGACCCGAGAACTGCGCCGCCGTCGAGAAGGCCACCAATGGCGCCGTGACGTGCGAGGAACTGCGACCCGATCTGACTTGGCACCGCGTGCCCGACAGATCCTGGCCCGGCAAGCGTGGGCGCCCGCTGCACGACGTGTCGAAGGAGGCCGCATGAAGCCCCGCCGCCGCCAGCGCTTCGTGCCCGCGTACAAGGCCCGCCG
>CALMQC010000749.1 GCA_937871895.1 uncultured Roseateles sp.
CCCGATCGCCAAGGTCGCGGCCAAGCTGGCCGTCGGCTACACGCTCGACGAGCTGAAGAACGACATCACCGGCGGCGCCACGCCGGCGTCCTTCGAGCCCAGCATCGACTACGTCGTCACCAAGATCCCGCGCTTCGCCTTCGAGAAGTTCCCGATGGCCGACGCGCGCCTGACGACGCAGATGAAGTCGGTGGGCGAAGTGATGGCCATGGGCCGCACTTTCCAGGAGTCCTTCCAGAAGGCGCTGCGCGGCCTGGAAACCGGCATCGACGGCCTGACCGAGCGCTCGGCCGACCGCGAGGAAATCATCCAGGAGATCCGCACGCCGGGCCCGGAGCGCATCCTCTTCGTGGGCGACGCATTCCGCGTCGGCCTGAGCCTGGACGAGATTTTTGAGCTCACCGCCATCGACCCCTGGTTCCTGGCGCAGATCGAGCAACTCATCCTGCTGGAAGCTGACCTGAAGGGCCGCCAACTGGAGTCGCTGTCGCTCGCTGAGCTGCGCCTGCTCAAGGTCAAGGGCTTCTCAGACAAGCGACTGGCCAAGCTGCTCGGCACCAACCAGTTCGAGGTGCGCAAGCGCCGCCACGCGCTGGGCCTGCGCCCGGTCTACAAGCGGGTGGATACCTGCGCGGCCGAGTTCTCGACGCAGACCGCTTACATGTACTCGACCTACGAAGGCGAGGGCGCCGAGTGCGAGGCGCAGCCCACCAGCAAAAAGAAAATCATGGTGCTGGGCGGTGGCCCCAACCGCATCGGTCAGGGCATCGAATTTGACTACTGCTGCGTCCACGCGGCCCTCGCCATGCGCGAGGACGGCTACGAGACCATCATGGTCAATTGCAACCCCGAGACCGTTTCGACCGACTACGACACCAGCGACCGCCTCTACTTCGAGCCGGTGACGCTGGAAGACGTGCTCGAGATCGTTGAAAAGGAAAAGCCCACCGGCGTGATCGTGCAGTACGGCGGGCAGACGCCGCTCAAGCTCGCGCTCGACCTGGAGAAGGCCGGCGTGCCCATCATCGGCACCACGCCCGACAGCATCGACATCGCCGAAGACCGTGAGCGCTTCCAGAAGCTGCTGCACGAACTCGGCCTGCGCCAGCCGCCCAACCGCACCGCGCGCACCGAAGAGGCTGCTGTGCAGCTCGCCAACGAGATTGGCTACCCGCTCGTCGTGCGCCCCAGCTATGTGCTCGGCGGCCGCGCGATGGAAATCGTCCACGGCGACAAGGACCTCGAACGCTATATGCGCGAAGCCGTGCGCGTGTCGGACAAGTCCCCCGTGCTGCTCGACCACTTCCTGCAGGACGCCGTCGAGGTCGACGTGGACTGCATCTCGGATGGCGTTGACGTGATGATCGGCGGGATCATGGAGCACGTGGAGGCTGCCGGCATCCACTCCGGCGACTCCGCCTGCTCGCTGCCGCCTTACACGCTGTCTGCCGCCGTGCAGGACGAGCTGCGCCGCCAGACCGCCGCCATGGCCCGCGCGCTCAAGGTCGTCGGCCTGATGAACGTCCAGTTCGCCATCCAGGGCGATGTGACGGGTGAGCTCTCCGCCTGCACGATCTACGTGCTGGAAGTGAACCCGCGCGCCTCGCGCACCGTGCCTTACGTCTCCAAGGCCACGGGCCAGCAACTGGCCAAGGTCGCGGCGCGCTGCATGGCCGGTGTCAAGCTCAAGGACCAGAAGGACCGCAAGGGCGAAGTGCCCCACGAGGTGGTGCCGCCTTACTTCAGCGTCAAGGAAGCCGTCTTCCCCTTCAACAAGTTCCCGGGCGTGGACCCCATCCTCAGCCCCGAGATGCGCTCCACTGGCGAGGTGATGGGCGCGGCAAAGACCTTTGGCGAGGCCATGCTCAAGAGCCAGATCGGCGCCGGCTCACGCCTGCCGCGCTCGGGCAATGTGCTGATCACCGTCAAGAACAGCGACAAGGCCCGCGCCGTCGCGGTCGCCCGGGACCTGCACGCGCTCGGCTTTGGCATCGTGGCCACCAAGGGCACGGCGGCGGCCATCGAGGCTGCAGGCCTGCCGGTACGCCTGATCAACAAGGTCAAGGACGGCTGGCCGCATGCGGTGGACCTGCTCAAGGGTGGCGAGATCCAACTGGTCTTCACCACCGTGGACGAGACGCGTACCGCGATTGCCGACAGCCGCCACATTCGCCAGGCCGCGCTGGCCAACCGCGTCACCTACTACACGACCATGGCCGGCTGCGAGGCCGCGGTGGAAGGCATGAAGCACCAGGACGGCCTGCTCGTGCAGTCCCTGCAAGAGCTGCATGCGGAACTGACCTGAGGCACGCCCTGAAGCGTCCCGTTTAAGATCCGCTCACTGACTCCGCCGCCGCCGCCCGTTTGCGGGCCGCTGGCGGCGGCTTCTTTTTGTCCCCGAAAGATTGATATGTCGACGATTCCCATCACCAAGCGCGGCGCCGAGAAGCTCAAGGAAGAGCTGCATCGCCTCAAGACCGTCGAGCGGCATGCCGTCATCAACGCCATCGCCGAGGCGCGCGCCCAGGGCGACCTGAGCGAAAACGCGGAATACGATGCCGCCAAGGAGCGCCAGGGCTTTATCGAAGGCCGCATCCAGGAAATCGAAGGCAAGCTGTCCAATGCCCAGATCATCGATCCCAAGCTGCTGGATGCGG
>CALMQC010000750.1 GCA_937871895.1 uncultured Roseateles sp.
GGTTGGTAGGCCAGGAAGAGGCGATTCTCTTCAAAGCTCATGCGCAGGCCCTTGAGCAGCTTGAAGCGCTCGCGCGCGTCAGTGCCCATGGCGTCAGAGAAGTACTGCGAGGCGCCACGGTGCGCTTGCTTGGCGCGTTTGAGGGCGATTTGCGCGTCGAGCAGCAGCTCAGAGCCCACGGACTGCGACTCGCCGAGCCGCACCAGGCCGGTGGTGGCGGAGAGCTGCAGGCGCTCGCCGGACACGACGATGGGCTCGTCGAAGGCAGCGGTGACGGTCTCGGGGTTGACCTTGGATTGAACGCCGAGCACGCCAAAGATGTCGGCCCCGACGCGCGCCATCGCGGTGGACAGGCCCATCACTTCGACCAGCCGCATGGCCACGGCGCGCAGCACCTGATCGCCAAAGGCGTGGCCGAAGGCGTCGTTGATGTCGGAGAAGTCGTCGATGTCGATCAGCGCGAGCGTGACGCCGTGCGGGTCCTTGAGATTGCGGTCCAGCAGCTCGGCAAAGCGGGTGCGGTTGGGCAGGTGCAGCAGTTGGTCGTTGTAGGCCTGGTCGAGCAACTGGCTGTAGAGCACGACGTTCTCGAAGCCGACGGCGATGTTGGAACAGAAAGCGCGCAACAGCTGATGGTCGAGTTCGTCGAGCTCGCGGTGGGCGTCCACCAGCGCCGCCATGGCGCGGCCCTCGCCCATGCCGAAGTAGAGGCAGGTGCCGGCGTCGTAGAGGCTGGTCTTGAGCTCCAGGCAGCGCAGCAGGCGCTCGCGCACGGCATCGATCCGGATGGCCGAGATGGGGCGATCAATCAGGCTGGCGAACTGGCCGGCCGCCGCCACGATGCGCACATCGGACTCGCCATCGAGCTGCGCGCACACCAAGCCTTCGGGCAGGATGCCGAGCAAGGCGCAGATCTGCGTGACCACGCCCTCAGCGAAACGCGTTATGCCGCGAATGCGTGAGAGGCTGGCGCTGGACTCGACGATCATTTCCAGCCCACGCCGGCTGGCTTCCAGCGCGCAGAGCTGGCGGTAGGACCGGATGGCGGCCGTGAGCACCGTGTAAAGCCGCGTGCGCGTCAGCTCGGACTTGGTCTTGTAGTCATTGATGTCGTAGGCCTGGACGGTCTCGATCTCGGGGGCATAGCCCGGCTGCCCGGTGCGCAGCACGATACGGATGGTTTCGTTGCGCAGGTCGTTGCGGATGTGGTGCACCAGTTTCAGGCCGGCGTCCTCGGTCTCCATGACCACATCGAGCAGCACGACGGCAATGTCGTCTTCGTGCGCCAACACCTGGCGGGCCTCGCCGGCGGAGCGGGCATGCAGGAAGCTGCAGGGCCGCCGTTCGATCAAGAGGCCCTGCATCGCCAACTCGGTGGCACGGTGCACGTCGGCATCGTCATCGACGATCAGGATGCGCCACGGCTGCGGCCCGCCTTCGACACCCGGCCCAGGCGGCTCGGTGTCGTCCACGATGTCGAGAAGATCGTCGTCCCTGTTGTTATGGCTTTCTGGCATGTCTCCGCCGCTCACTTCCGCCATGAACCGCCCTCACCGAGGCGTGAGCTGCCAAGCGTAGTTGAAGCGCCGCGGCTTGTCACCGCGTTTTCAACAAAAAGCTCGGCAGCCCTGGCACGCTTGCCAGGGTCACCGAGACGCCGCAGCGAAAGGGCTACATCGTTGTCTGAACTGCATGGCCGGTCAGGCGGTCCAGCAGGCGCTGCAGCGGCGCCGAGCGCAGCTCCGCCGAAAGACCAGCCAGCGCCGGCAGCGCCAGCCGGTGCCGCAGGGCCTGCATGTCGGGGCGCGGGTCATGCAAGGGGTCGAACAATGGATCGGCCAGGTCGCCCCCGGCGATGCGTTCGCCCAGCATGGCGCACAGCGTGCACAGCGTGAGCCCGGCCTCGCGCTCGGGCGCGAGGCGCAGGTCGGGGTCGAAGCGCAGCGAGCCGACGGTGCGGGCGTCTTGCAAGAGGTCAAAGGGCAGGTCCCAGGCGCGCATCAGCAGGTGACCCAGCTCGTGGGCGGCCAGGCCCAGTTCCTTCTGCTCGTGCACGGCACGCTCGTAGACGTTCAGGTGCGCCAGCAGCTCGGCGTCGGGCAGCAGGGCGGCGGCGGCTTGGCGGCCGAGGAAGGACAGCACCAGCAAGGTGGTGAGGTTGGCGGCGTCGGGCAGGCGCAATCGGGTGGCGAGTTGCTGGCACAGCTCGGCGGCGATGTTGCTCGCGTGCCAGAGCCGGTCGAACTCGCGGCGCTGCGCCGCGTCACGCGGCTGGAAGCAGGCGGCCAGCATGTGCTGCAGGCACATCTGCCGCACGCTCAGGAGGCCCAGGAAGGTGGTGGCCTGACCGATGCTGCCGACCGGTTGCTGCAAGCCAAACAGCGGCGAGTTGGCGGTGGCGATGACGCGTGCGGCCACCGTGGGCTCGCCCAGCACCAGGGTGGCCAGCTCGGTGGAGCTGGCGCGGTGGACGAACTCGGCGTCCATCAGCTCGTGCAGCGCACGTGGTGGCCGGGGCAACTGCCGCAGCGCTTCCATCAGCGGCTCGGTCAGCAGCGGGTCGAGGATCTCGACCGGGTGCAGGGGCAGCGGCATGGGCGGCGTGCGTTCGCGCAGCTCGGCGATGTCGGCGGCGGTCAGCAGCACGGTGCGCTCGACGGCAGGCTCCATCGGCAATGGCATGCTGAGCGTGGCCGCCAGCGTGGTGGGCGTGGCGGCTGTGCGCGCCGCCGGGTGGGCGGGCGCGGGGGTCGGCTCGGGCGGTC
>CALMQC010000751.1 GCA_937871895.1 uncultured Roseateles sp.
GGGCAGCCCTCGAAGCCCTGATCGGAGCGCCGGTGAAAGTGTTTGCCTACCCCAATGGCGTGCCCCGTCGCGACTACGACCATCGGCATGTGGCCATCGTGCGGGAGGCCGGGTTTCAATGTGCCGTCAGCACGTGGCCGGGCGCGGTACGCCCCGGCGAGGACGATTTTCAGTGGCCGCGATTCACGCCCTGGGATGCCGGCGATGCGCGCTGGTTTGCCCGGCTGGTGGCCTGCCGCTATGGTCGTCGCGCAGCCCCGCAGGGGGCGAAGCCTTGATCCTGGCTCGCGTGTGGCGTGGCTGGTGCCGGATGACATGGTGAGGCCGCCGTGGGGAGCCTGAGATTGCTGCTCGCCCTGGCCGTGGTGCTGCTGCACTGCGGCGTGCACCGGGTGCTGACCGGCGGGGCACTCTCGGTGCAGATCTTCTACATGATCTCGGGCTTTCTCATCACGCACGTGCTGTTGAGCAAGCCGGTCTATCAACGCTACGGCACGTTCTTGAAGAGCCGCTGGGTGCGCATCTACCCGATCTACGCCGTCGTTGCCTTGGTGAGCTGGGCATCCTTGCATCTGCTCACGTCCACCGGCATGCCTGGCTGGGACAGCTTGCCTTTGCAGGCCAAGCTCCTGCTAATGATTTCGAACCTGTTGATCCTGGGGCAGGACTGGGTCATGTTCCTCACGGCCGATGAACATGGGCTCGTATTCACGGCCAACTTCTGGAAGTCCTCTCCCAAGCTCTACACCTACCTGTTGGTGCAGCAGGCCTGGTCGCTGGGTGTCGAGTTGACCTTCTATCTGTTGGCGCCTTTCATCGTCCGGCGAAAGTCCTGGGTGATCGGATTGCTGGTCGCCGCCCTGGCCTTGCGGGTGGTTCTGCTGAAGATGGTCGTGGGTTGGTCCGACCCATGGAGCTATCGCTTCTTTCCAACCGAGTTGGCGCTGTTTCTGCTGGGCAGCGCTTCGTGGCATTGGTTGCTGCCGCTGTGGCGTCGCCTGTCCGAGCGGCGCGGCACGGTGCCCTTGGCCGTGGGCACGGCCCTCCTGCTCATCGCCTGCATGGGTTTTGGTAGCTTCGCCTGGCCCGACTGGCTCAAAGGGCCGCTGCTGATCGTGCTGGCTGCTCTGGCGCTGCCTGCGACCTTCTTGTTCAGCTCGACGCACGCCTGGGACCGCCAACTGGGCGAGCTCAGCTATCCGCTGTATCTGTGCCACACCCTGGTGATCTTTTGGGCCGCCCGAGCGCTGCCCGAGGGCTGGGTTCGTGGCGAGCATTTCAGCGCACCTGCCGTCGCCTGCGTGCTGGTGGCCAGCTTAACGCTTGCGGCGCTGCTCCACCACTGGGTCCAAGAGCCCATCGAAGCCTACCGACGGAGGCTCAAGCATGAATGATCTGACCGCATCTGCCCGACCGCCGCTGGATGCCGAGTCCATGCTCGCCGCATGCCGCCAGTGGCTGATGGCTGGGACGGGCCAACGGGGCGGCGGCCAGAACCCGCGCGCCCTGGCGGTGGCCGAGTACGCCTGCCCACGCGTGCCCGCCGGTCTCAGCGCATTGCCTGCCGCTGACGTCCTCTACAGACGACTCAAACCTGCCACGCTGGACTTGCAACGGGTTCAATGGCCGCGTGAGGCGCAGATCGCGGCGCTGGTAGCGCAACTGCGCGACACCCTGCAAGCGGACCCGCTCCACACCATTGCGGTCTTGCTGCCCTGGCAGTCAGCGGGCACTCAGGGCGCTGAGGTCGATGCCGACGAATACTTGCGCTTGGCGCGGCGCTTGATGATCCGCTACCCGGGCTCGCGGCTCTGGGTGCAGACGGTGGACCAGGCAATCTGGTGCCAATTTCGCGATGTATTCGGTGAGCGTTGCAGCAACGTCTGGGTCGCTGATGGGTCCCCCAGCCTGGGCCGGACGCCAGCTCCAGGCTTCGGTCCGGCGGACTGGGCTGACGACGCACGTGTGAGCGACCTGCAGTGGGCGCTGCTTCGTCTACTGGCCGAGTGCCGCTTCCTCGTCACGCACACGGGCGAGTGGGGCCTGTGGGCCAGCCTGCTGCGCGGGCATGGGCGCGGCGTCTGGCAGGTGGATGCGGTGGCTGGTGCCATCAATCCAGCTTGGCCGGGAGGCTGGTTGGGCGCTTGCCGACGCTGGCTCAAGCGACACTGATCGCCGCGGCTCGGCTCAGCGCGGTTCGAGGCTCCACAACGCCTCTTTGAGGCCTTGTTTCCAAACGGGCGTCACCTCGGTGTGCTCGGCGCGCAGCGACTCGAACGCAATGCCGTGAATCGCAGCTGCCCAGTAGCTGAATCCGCTTTTCCAGCCATAGGCGCTGTGTGAGAACACATGGCTTGCGCTGCAGATCAGCGCAAAGTCGACCAGAGTGTCCCGGACCGCCTGATCGCTGACATCGCAGGCGCCCAGATGGACCGACTCCGCTTCGATCAAATGGAAGCCATAGCGCTCGCACAGCGCGGCCCGCAGGCCGGGGTTGTTGGAAAGCACAGCCACACGGCGGTCCCAAATCGGCAGGACGCGAGACTCGATGGCCAAGCAGAGTGCGGGCTGGGTGGTCTGCAAGGAGCGAAAGTCGGCGTCGGGGACGCGCACATGCAGGACCGCCATCTGCTGCGCACCGGCAATCCTGGACTTGGTGTCCTGCGCGGTGGACAGGATGGCGGGGTTCAGGCGCATCTGGTCCTGCATGGCCTTGCGCACGGGGGCGGTGATGCGGCTCTCGTGGGGCAATAGGTTGGTGCACGCACGGCCAACCTGCCCATCCTCCAACCGGTCCATCCAGCTGTAGATCTGGCTGGCGCGCTCATCAAAGAACTCATCGATGGCTTCTGGCGACGCTACGGGATTGGCCGCCGGGTCCAGAAATTTTCCGATGGGGTGCCCGCTGAAGTCGAGTTCGAACACCCATTTGCGTTCCAGCGCATGATGGGCCAGCGCGATGCCGCCACGCAGATAGTCACCGAGCCCAGGGGGCAACTTCAAGGTCGTGCAACGCGTCGGGTAGCAGTGCTTGAGAGTGATCATCAAGGCAGCATAACAAGGGTGTTCTCGCCAGACGGGCGAGAAACTGCACGCCAACGGATCGCACGCGAGACTCGGTGATTGTTCGCTGTTGGCAGCCATGCCAAGATGCCGAGCTAACTTGTCGCCCGTGCCAACGAGTCGCCCCGTTGGCCCTCATGCATACTCGTTGCCCATGTACCTGCCTGTCTGCTTCGCTCGGAAATCCGGCCCAGTTTTGGCGGCCCTGATGCTGGCGCTCATGTTGCCAGCGGCCCATGGTCAAGCGGGCCATGGTCAAGGGGGCTATGGTCAAGGGGCCAAGATCAACTCTCGCGAAGAAGATCGCGAGTGCGGGCCTCTGGTGTCGCCCAAGGTGGACCGCTTGCCGCCCAAGGACTACCGAACCGACCGTGCTTGGCTGGGGATGGTTGAGTCACAGCACTTCCCGCCGGACGTCGAGAATCTCGTCAAGCCACTCCTATCGACCTTTGGCGCGGCCATTGCGTACACCCTGCATGGCTACCCCAACCATGTGCGCGCGCTGGCGACGTTGGAGCGGCTGACGGAGCGAGAAAGGACCGATCAACCCAAAGGGGCCGACTACTCGCTCGACTGCTACTACCGCCGTGCCATCCGGTTCGTGCCTGACGATTTGCTGGTCCGGATGATGTACGCGCTCTACCTGAATAAGCGCGGCAAGAAGGAGCTGGCACTCAGCCAGGCGGAATTCATCGACTCATCAGCAGGCAGTGACCCCCTGACGCGCAACAACCTGGGCCTGGTGTTCTTGGCGCTGGACATGCCCGATCGGGCCCTGGCGCAACTCGATAAGGCCGATAGCGCTGACCCTGGCTTGACGCTACTGCGTCAACGTCTGGAGGCGCTCGGAAAACTTCCCAAGAAGGACTGAAGGCTCAGTGCTCAGAGCACCACTTCTCGTCCTGAAGGCAGCGGCTTCCAGCGTATGCCCGCCTTGAGCAGACCGGCCTTCACCATGGCTTGAACTTTCAAGCGACGCTTGATGCCCTTGAGCTTCAAGGCGTCGCGCAGGCGGTAGAAGAGGAAGCTTTTCCGAAGCCAGGAAAGGCTCAAGGAGTCAGCCGCGACAGACCGGTCGGAGGTGAAGGACTCCAAGCTGTCTTCGCTGACCCATGCCATCTTGGGCGTGACGATGGCCCTGAACTCGATGGGGTAGGGCAGGTGATCGTAGAGGTCGATGGACTTCTGGATCGGGAAGGCGGCCGACAAGCGCTTCTCAGCGCCCGCCAGCGTGATCATGTAGGCGTGCGTGGTTTGCGGGCCGGCTGACAGGCGGTTGGCCCGGACTGCCCCGGAGATCTCGACCGCATCGTCCGGGTCGTAGTAGATGTCGACCTTGTCGTTGTGGTCGTCACTGTCCAGAAAGCAGTAGTCAAACCCCAGACTCTTGCTGCCACTGGCCAGGATCTTGACGAACTCCGGATTCAGCCGCGCGTCGTCTTCCAGAACCAATGCCAGCGGAATTCGCTCGGCCACCATTTGCTCGTAGATCTGAAGGTGCGAGAGGTAGCAGCCGATTGCGCCTGCGTGAATCTGTACGCCGGGTGCGACGAGTTTGGTGCACTCTTCAGCGGACAGCAGCCGCCCATCCACCGCATCGATGACGCGTGGATTGATCCCGAGGGAATCGATGTGGGAGAGCATGCGCTGGCGCCGCTCGACCGCGCGCTTCAGCGTGACGACAAAGACAGGGATGTTGGGCATGTGTCGGTCCTGATGAGCACGTTGATGCGCCTGTGTGGCAAACGAAGTCGACAACCGAGACTCTGGCTGTCTTTACCTTGAGCGAATGGTGCCCAGCAACTCAGTAAGTGCTGCGCGGTTGAGGAACCAGGTCCAGGCGATGTAGATCACGGCACCCGCAACCGACAACAAGACCAACCTCGCCAAGCCCGGCATCCAAGCGATCTGGTGTTGAAGCAAGATCAGCCCCAGCACCATGATGGCTGTTCCCAGCAAGGGACGCATGAGTGGCGCCAGGAATTCAGCCCAACGCCCGCCGATCGACTGAAGCGCGAAATGCTGGGTGGCAATTTGCAGAACCGTGAGCGTCACGGAATAGGCGACGGTGGCCTCAAAGATGTTCCGGCTGCTGAACACCCACAGGGCCGCCGCCATGACGGGCAGCGAGATGACAGCGAGGTGCATGAGCCGGTCGGTGCGGCCGGTGCTCATGAGCACTGTGTCGGCGAGCGTGGTCGCACTTTTGACCATCGACATGGCCGCCAAGACCGCGACGAGCGGTCCTGAATCGGTCCAGCGCTGCCCGAAGACGACCGACATCAGCTCGCCCGCCAGGGCGCCGATACCGGCCAGCAGCGGGAATGACAGCAGGCCGATGGCGCCCGTCGCTCTGTAGAGGGCACTGCGAGCCCGGGCGGGTTCATTCTGCAGTTTGGAAAACACGGGGAAGGTCGCCTTGACCATCGTTTGGCTGATCTGGGCCAGCGGCAGCCACACCACGGTTTGAGCCATGGTCATGAGACCCAGCGCAACCACCCCAAGGCCGGGCCCAAGGATCAGGCTCTGCAGGTTCTTGGTGACATGGCTGAGTACATTGCTGCCCAGCAGATAGCCGGAGAAGTGCAGGAGTTTGCGCACTTCAAGCCGGTCGTAGATCATGCGCGGACGCCAGTGCACGCGCATGAACAGGTAGACGGTCGTCACGATCGAGCCAGCGAGAGGCTGCATGGCCAAGGCCCAAACGCCGAAACCCATGTACGACATGGCCACCGCGACGAATGCGCCGAACAAGCCACCAACAAAGGTACCGACCGCGATGTCTCGCATATCCAGACGGTGCGTCAGCAAGGCATTGGGCACCACGGAAATGGCGGATACGAACACGTTCAGAGCGCAAGTGATCATCAACCACTGCACGATCGGTTGCTTGAAGTAGTCGGCGATCCAGGGGCCTGCGCCGAGCATGGCCAGGCCCGCAACCAGCCCCAAGCCGGCTTGGAACCAGAACGTGGTGGACAGGACGTTCTCGTCGAGTTCCTTGCGCTGCACCAGCGCTGCGCCCATGCCGAAATTGATCAACAGCTGCGCAAGCTCGTTGACGAAGACGGTCATGGCAAACACGCCGTAATCGGACGGTGCCAACAGCCGCGCGATGACCAGGGATGCCCCAATCGAGATGCCCTGGCGCAGGAATTGGCTGCCGCCTAGCCAGGCGACATTGCTGACGGTTCTGCCCCCGAATGAGTCCGAGTTCTTGTCGCTCACAGCGTCAGCGTTGGCTCAGTCCGCTCGAGCGCGCGGCTTCGGGCTGATCAGGCTGTTGTAGTAGCCGTAGAACTGCTCGACCGCCTGTGCGTAGACAGTGTCCTTATACCTATAGGTTCCCACGAAGTGAATGAAACAGGCCGCCGTGAATGGGTCATTCGTGGCCGGGAACATGTAGTTGCGGTACTTGGGCCAGGGCAGGGTGCAGGCATTGGGCGTGAGCGAGATCAGGCAATTGGAAATGGCTTGTTCGCTGCCCCACTTGTGCCAATTGTCCTTGCCAATGCCCGCCTCGATGCGTAGCGACATGGCTTCCACGGCCTCACGGCTCAAGCTGCCGCGTGGGTAGCCGGCAAACCCGGCGCAGCCGTGCAGATAGCGTTGACCTGCGGGAAACAGGTCGAGATCAGCGAGGACGCGCTCAAGGAAGGCTTGAGGACCCGTGGCGTGCCAGCGACCTGCGATGGATTGCACGTGCTTGGGATCAATCGGCGTCGTCCAATGGCCATCCCCGATCATGAAGCCGGTGTTGGTCGAAGCCAGGCGTTCGATCTCGACCATGGGCCCTGCGGCCACGGTGTCGGAGTCCAGCTGGACGACATAGCTGGTTTGGGTCCGTTCGATGATACGGAACAGGCGCTTCCAGGAGCTGTAGGACGGGCAGCGGCCCGTGTCAACGTCTGCGGAGTTGCTGACATAGACGCCAGGGATCTGCTCGCGCAACAAGGCCAGGTCATTTGCCGTCAAAGACCCATCGTTGATGACTTCAATGGAGGCATCGACAAAGAACACCATGAAAGACTTGACGGCCACCAGGTACATGTTGACAGAGTCATGTCCCACCATCGAGACGACCCAGACATCTGGGCTGGAGGTGTAGATCAGCGGTGCCGTCTGGCGGACTCGGGCCGAGGTGCGCGCGAACCTGAGCTTGTTGGCACGTGAGCGAAGCGCTTGGAGTTTTTCGAGGAGCATGTCGAGCAATCGTCGAGCGGCAGCGCTCTTAAAGGAGGGTGGTGTCCGCGAGGTTCATGGTCATTTGGCTGCTGACCAATCGGGTACGTGAGCCCTGAGCCAATGTTCCAGCATCAGCAGGATCCACGCCATGGATCCGTAATAGTGAGGATGCGTTGGTAGCAGTTCTTCAAAGAACTGATGAACGAATTTCTCACGGATCAGGCCTCGAGGAACGAGCGCACGAAGGGCGTCGCGCGTCAAGGCATTCAGTGCTGCGTGCTCAACCATCCAGACGCCAAACGGAAGCCCAAAGCCTTGCTTCTTTTTGGTGATGACCTCATCGGGCAAAAAGCCCCGCATGGCGTCTTTGAAGAACCAGCGCAATTCCTGGCCCTTGACCTTGAAGGCCGGAGGCAGTTGCATCGAGAACTGCACCAGCGCCTCGTCCAGCATTGGGAAGCCGACCGAGACGCCAGCCAACTGAGTGGAGCCCACCACCTTGGGCAGATCGCATTCGGACAAGGTGTAGCGCCAGTCATAGGCCAAGTGCCGGTCGAGCTCATCAGGCGCTTCCGCCTGGGCCCAGACTGCGTTCTGCGCGGATTCAATCTCGCCCTGGCTCACGTGGTCCAGGAACGGCTGCGGAAAGATCTGCTGGTAGCCGATTCGCTTGATCAGGTTGTATTCCTGAATGCGGCCAGGCATGGGTTGAGACGCTTGGCGGACATAGCTGGCGGCCTTTCGAGCTACGGGCAGCTTGGCCATGATGGGCAGCCTGAACAGCGGGCCCAGAAGGCCATCGCGCAGCGGGCCGGGCAGCCTCTGCCAGTGGTCAAACAACTGTTGCGTGGCGTAGCGTGTATTGCCCCCGAAAAGCTCATCACCGCCATCGCCAGCAAGTATTCGGCTGACACCATCGCCACGGGCTTCACGAGCGCAGTGGAAGGACGGGAGTACCGACGAGTTGCCAAAGGGCTGGTCGTAGGATGCAGCCACCTTGGGGATATCGGCGACCAGAATGTCAGGCGTGAAATAGATTTCCCGATGCTTCAAGCCGAAGCGCTTGGCGGTCACACGGGCGTACTCCATCTCGTCGTAGCCATCGGCCTCAAAGCCGATGGAGTAGGCCGTCACGTCGCTGGCGAGCTCCGCCATCATTCCTGCCACGGTGGAACTGTCGACACCACCACTGAGGAAGCAGGCGGGCTTGGAGCCATCCATCTGCTTGGCCACGGCATCGCGGAGCAACGCCCGCAGCTGCTTCTTGGCGTCAGCCACATCGGGCGTGCGGGGGGTGAAGCGTGGCGTCCAGTACCGGGTGATGTGCAGCTTGCCGTCGCGGAACTCGGCGCAGTGACCAGGCGGCAGGCGCTGGACGCCGGCGAACACCGTGTGAGGCGACGGGAGAATGTGGTGGTAGAGGTACTCGAAAACGGCCTGGTCGCTGAGCTGCCCAGCCTCGCCCGCCAGGGCATCAGCCCGCTCTGCAATGCGGAGTACGCCACCGTCGATGCGGTAGCACAGGCTTCGAATCGCAAACCGGTCCACTGCCATGAAGACACTGCCGTCGGGGCGCGCGGTGGCAACCGCAAAATCGCCCTCCACAGCCGCTGCGGCATCAACGGGCGAGTGCTGGCCCAGCAGGTCTTGCCAGAGCGCTTGAGGCGTGAGAGCAGATTTACGTTCGCCCGCGAGACGCGGCGAGCCAGTGAATATTTCGGTCACGTCTTGGATGGGTGCGTTGAGGGCCGATGCCACAGTGTCGGAGCGAACCCTGCCGCTGATCGGCGGCAGTTCGTGCGCCGGCCATCGAAGGGTGGGACCGAGAATGTAGCGGCTGACGCCACCCGCGCGATCGAACTGGGCCGGTGGTTTCGCAATCCGGTGAGTATTCCTGAACAGCTTGCCGCTTTGCCACGGCTGCGGCGCGGGGCCGTCGAGTCAGTCGGGCAAATGCTTTTCGACGAAAGTCTGCAGTGAGCTGACCGTGCTGAATACGCTGCCGTCGATCTCTGTGTCGAGGAAGGCGATGTCGAACTCGTTTTCAATCCGTTCAATCAGCGCGACGACGGCCATCGAGTCAAAGCCCGGGACTGCGTCAAGCAGCTGAGAGTCCTTCGTCAGTCGAAGTCCCCTCGCTTCAATGCTCAGAACCTCGTCCAGGAGGTTGAGGAGTGTTGTTGTGTGGTCCACCACGCTGCCTAATTATGTGCCTGTCATGCCCCGCCATGGGGCAAAGCTGTCGCAAAGCTGGCTGATCAGCATATCAGGCTGGTGCACACAGGCCCAGCCGCGCTGTCCCCTAGCGGGCGGCTGGCCGGTACCGCCGCCGCGCCGAGCCGTAGAGGCAAAAGCCCAGCCATTTGAGGCCTGGTGCCAAGCCCAGCGCCTCCCAGGCGTAGCTTGAGGCGCGCTCCCAATCGCCGGCTTGGCCCAGTTCTTGAGCCAGCCGCTTGAGGGCGTAGCCTTTGTGCTGGACGGCATAGCGTCGCAGGCTGGCATGTTTGGCATGCAAGAGGAAGCGATCCAGCACGATGATCTGCTGCAAGCGCTTGTCGATCATCGAGATCGACGTGGTCACGTTGGCCTTCAGTTGCGGGTTCGGGACGTGATGCCGGCCAATCACCGCTGGATGGTGCAATTTGAGAGCGGCTGAGTCGATCAACTTCAAGAAAAGGCTGCGATCTCCTTCCCATCGGACGGCTTCATCTAGACCTCCCACCTGCTGGAACAGCTCTCGCCGCACCATCAAGCAGTTCAGATGGGCGAATCCGTCAGCCAGCAAGAACTCGTCAACGCTCACTTCAATGCAGCCCAAGGCGCTTGGCTTGCGACCCTTCGACAAGAGCGCGGCCTCCAGCTTGCCCAGCCAAAGCCGCCCGATGTGGCGGCCGTCGGCAGCGAAGGCGTCCTGGTTGCTTGTGTAGAGATCGACAGTCTGTGCGGGGCTCGCATGCGCGGCGATGCAGGCCGCGGCGCGCTGCAAATGCGCTTCGTCCACCCAGAGATCATCGTCGTCCAGGAAGGTGACGTATCGCCCCGCCGCCTGATCAACCCCAAAGTTCAGTGCATAGCTTGGGCCGTGGCCGATCGACCTGCGAACGAGGTGAAAGACACGGAAGCGCTCGCCCAGCAGCTCGGCTGCTTCGGCCCAGTGCTTCTCGTAGACCGGCAACTGCGCAGCAGCAGAGCCGTCGTTGACGACGATGACTTCCTTGTCTGCCCAGGTTTGCGCCAGCACGGACTTGAGCGCGAGACCAAACAACTCGGCCCGGTCGCGCGTGGCGATGATGACGCTGACGAAGGGCGCGTCAGCGCTCATGCTGCTCGCCTTGTCGGGTGGGCATCCGCTTCAACAGCCAAGCCAGGGTGGCGCTGTTGACCTGGAGGCGGTCAGCGATGCTTGAAAAGGCTTGGTCGGCATCCGGCAGGTCGTGGCGGTCCCAGCGTCGGGGGGCCCGCATCGCGGCCTGCCAACTGGGGTCGTCGCTGACCACCAAATCGAATTCGCGGCTGACCAAGCTCTGTCCGCTCATCAGCAGCAGCACTTCGCCCTTGAACCGCTTGAGTCCTTCCTGCATGCGCAGCAGCGGCGGCAGGCTCGGGCTGTCTTGGTAGGCGGCTTGCCGTGTGCTGGCGGGGCGGGAGGGCAGCACTGCCGATTTCAGCTTCCCAAGCACAACGCGACCCAGCGTTGCGACGGCGGGCAGGGGGTTGTAACCGCCCTTGAGGAATTTGAGCCAGAAGTCCCATTCGCGGATGCGCTGACCAAAGTGCGCGACGGCGACCTTGTCGCCAGTCACCTCGTTGTGCACCCAGGGGTTGCCGAGCACGATGCCGGTCACGCGCGGGAACTTCCACGCGTTGATCATGATGCCGGAGGCAGCGTCGCAGCCGCCAAACAGCACCACTTCTTCCATGCCCGGCACGGCGCCCACGAAGGCGTCGATGGCGGCGGCGAGGTCGGCCTCCAGTTCCCGGAAGCCTTTGAAAACGCCTTCGCTATCGCCCAGACCGCGATGGTCAAAGCGCATGACGGGCACGCCGCGCTCAGCCCATTCCCTGGCCATTTGCAGTTGCGAGCGGCACATGCCGGCCCGGTACTGCGAAGCGCCTGCGAGCACGAAGATCACGCCACGGGCCAGCGGCTTCTCGGGGACGTGCACCATCCCAAGCAGTTCATGGCCTTCGCAGTGGAAGACGAAGGGCAGTTCACGAGCGCTCATGACGCGGCTCCCATCAGTTCGGCCGTCTTGTTCACCAGGTCCGTGGCGTGATGCTCGCCCGCCAATTGCCACACCTGAGGCGCGACGGCCATCGTCACGCTCAAGTCTTTGCCTGCGCCGATGGCCTGCGCAGCTCGTTGACTGCCCACGGGCAGCGCCTGGCCCTCCTTGGCAACCACCTCCACCCAATCGATGCGTCGCGCCCGCGCTCCGCCCATGTCGGCCAGGCGCTTGCCGCTCAGCCCATCCGCGAGGCGTTTGGCCAGTGGATAGCCCGCAACCTCGATGGTCTCGCCGGCGGCGAGCCGCTCCAGGATGCTGGCCGTGGTTTCTCGATCCGTGCCGTGGACCATCTGCGAGGCGATGCGCAGCCGCAGGTACTGATTCAGGAAGTTCTTCCCATCCGCCACGGCTTGCCACAGCAGCAGTCGATCAACCTGCAGCGCTTCAGTGCAGGCCACGTCGGCCGCCAGCAGGGCGCCAGTGCGCAGGCCCCACAGGGTCAGCGGCAGTGCCGGAGCGTCTTGGCAGAGCTGGGCTGCGGCCGCCAGCGCATCGGCCTTCCAGAACTCCCAGTCCGCCTCGGTGCTGTCGCCATCGCTTTCGCCGGTGCCGTAGTGGTCCAGGAGCAGGCAACGCAGACCGGACTGGGCCATCAGCCGAGCCGTCGCCACGACGTGGCAGCGGCAGCGATTCATCTCCTCCGCGTACGGGGGCAGGTAGAGGACGTGTCCGCGCACCGCCACGCCCTCGGGGCGGATCTCGAGTGCGAATAGTCGGCGCCCGTTGACCTGCAGGAAGTAGGGGTGGGATGAGCTGGTTCGGGATTGAGCTAGGGCCATGCGGCGGAGTCCTCCTTGTCTGGCTGAGCTGTCAGCGCGCCGCGCCAGTGGGTGTCGAAGCGGATCGCCCCGTCGCCCCGTCAGCCAGCGATCGACGCTCTGGATCACGCGCGCGCAGGCACGCTCATAAGCCTGCGGCGTTTTGCCATAAGGGTCGGCAATCTCGGCTTCGGCAGCGCTGCTGGCAATCGGGGCGGCGAGCAGATGGCATTTGCTGCTCGCGCTGGGGTGGAGTGCGGCCAATCGATCCATGTGGGCCAGCTCCATCGCCAGGATGACGTCGGCTTGTTCGACATCGGAGGCCGTCAGGCAATTGGAGCGCCATTCCGATAAATCGATGCCGTGGCCTGCGGCTGCCTTCACCATGTTCGGATCGGCCGGCCGTTGACCTTGGGCGTGGAAGCCCGCGGACTGGATCTGCCATCGGCCTCCGTAATGAGCCCGAGCGTGCGCATGCGCGACGGCACTGCGATTGATGTTGCCGTAGCAAACGAAGAGCACCCGCGCGGCGCCAGACGTTTGCGGCAGGCTTTGCGTCGCGGCCTTGGAGCGGCGCCATGCTAGAGAGAGCCGCCACCGGTGTTGCACCACGCCGGCCAGGCGGTCCCAGTACTGGCGGCCGATGCGTCCGAGGTCCACCAGGCCCGGCCAGGGGTCACTCCAGGACTGGACGTCGAAGTGATGCCGGGGGGAGAAGGTCTTGAAGCTGTCGCGCAAAGCGTCGGCGCGCGTGGGAATTTGGGTCACGCCCCCAGCGCCGGTTTGACGCATCACATGCTCCAGCCACAGCAAATCGCGGGTCAGCAGGCGTCCAAAAATGCCGACTTTGGCGGGTGGATGCGGGCCCACTCGGCCAGTGGTCATGAGCTCATACAGCATGAACGGGAAATCCGCGCCTGCCGCGACGGCCAGCGGCAGCGAGCCCCAGAACCGGCCATTGATCTCGATCAGCCGGAAGGCACCCGTGTCAGGGTTGTGCTTGAACTCCACCATGGCAACGCCGTGCCAGCCAATTGCGCGCAGCAGCTTGCGGGAGGCTTCCAGCAGGTCGGGCGCCACCGCCTCACTCACGCGCAAACTGCTGCCGCCGCCCGTCAGCGGTACCTCATGCAGCCGGCGGTGCTGGAAGGCGTACTGCACTTCCCCCTGGTTGGCGATGACTTCAACCCCGACGCCTTCCCCAGAGAAGTATTCCTGCAAAACCACCTGGCCAAACTGCAAGGTGTGCGTCACGCGCTCTTTCAGTTCAGCCGGCGTCTGCGCATAGCTCACGGCGAGCTGCACGTGGCCCGAGGCGTCCTGCCCCACCGAGCGGGCGGGTTTGATCACCAAGGGGTAGCCCAGTACCTGGGCGGCGTCCGACGCCTCAGTGAGCGTGCTGACGTGGACCGATTTCGGGATCGGAATCTGCAGTGACTCGGCGACCGCCATAGTCTTGTCTTTGGCCAGCACCTGCTCCAGCGCAGCCGTCGGTGCGATGGCGAGCCGCCGCTCGTCCAGTTGGCCGCGCTGAAGCATCAGCGGCACGACGGTCCGCTCGGTCACCGGAAAGATGAGCTCATGCGGATGCTGCTGCTGGCGCGCCTGGATCCAGGCCACAAAAGCGGATCCGTCTCGCAGCGGGTCGGGGTAGCGGACTGAGCCGTCCGCGTAGCGTGAGCTGGCAGCCAACGGGTGCTCTACGCTGCTGGCGACATGGACCGTGACGCCTTGCCGCCCCAAAGAGCGCACGATGGCCAGCGCCGAGGGCTGATCCCCGTCCAGCAGGAGCACTGCAGCACTGCGGTCAATCGAAGTGGGGTGAGCCATGCGGTTGGGCGCGGACAGCGCGACAGAGGATGGGCACAGGCGCCAAGCGCCCATGCCGCCGTGGGCTCAGTGCTGAGCGAGCTTCTCGTTCACGAACGCCACCAGCGTCCCGACCGAAGCGAAGGTCTCTGCAGAAATCTCGTCATCCGCCACACTGATGCCGAACTGATCTTCCAGCGCGGCGATGACAGCAATGACGGCCATGGAGTCCAACTCTGCAAGCGCGCCGAGCAGCGGAGTCTCAGGGGTGAACGAGGCAGAACGTCCTTCCAGCCCCATCACCTGGTCCAGCAGCCCCAGGACGTCGTTGAGAATTTGCATTCGGCGCGTTTCCAATTAGTGCGTTGCACAAAGTGTAGACAATTGTTTCCCCGGGCCTGGGTACCCCACGTGATTTTGTGCCGGCGGTGCAATACCCCCGTTTGGGTGGCTTCCGGCCTGCGCCAGCCGCTGGAGGATGCGCCAGATGCCCATCGATGGGCCTGAGAAGCTGTCGAATGCGGTGAGGATTTGGGGTTTGGCTGACCGAGCGATGGCCAAGCGCAGCAAGCCCCTATGAGAAACTGACCAGGGCCCTTGAGAGGGCTTTTTTGTGCTGTTCTCTGCTGCCCGTTCCGATATGACCGAATCCTTTCTGTTGCAAGACTTGATCGCAGTTTCTGCGCATCGAGCGTCAGATGATGCTGCGCTGACTGGTGGTGCACACACCCTGAGCTACGGCGAATTGCATGAGCGGCAGCGTCGGTTTGCGTCGGCCCTGCAGGCGCTGGGGCTTAAGCGCGGCGAGCGCGTTGCGATTTGGCTCGATAAGCGCGCCGAGACGGTGATTGCCAGTTTCGCGGTGCCGGCGGCGGGAGGCGTGTTCGTGCCGCTCAACCCGGTGCTGAAAGCGGAGCAGGTGGGCTATGTGCTGCAGGATTGCGATGCGCGCGTGCTGCTCACCTCGCCCGAGCGCCTGGTTCAGCTGGAACCGGTGCTGCAGGCCTGCCCGGGCGTGCGTGCCCTCGTCGTGACTGAGGGCAGCATGCCGGTTGCTGACGAAGTGGCGGGGCGCCCATGCCACCGCTGGTCTGCTTGCCTGGAGGCGGCCGTGACGCGCGAGGTCCGCCTGATCGACACCGACCTGTGCGCCATCCTTTACACCAGCGGCTCCACCGGCCGGCCCAAGGGCGTGATGCTCTCGCACCGCAATATGGTGGCGGGGGCCAAGAGCGTGGCCAGCTATCTGGAGAACCGGCGCAGCGACACCCTGCTCGCGGCCCTGCCTTTGTCCTTTGATGCGGGCTTCAGCCAACTGACGACGGCGTTCCACAGCGGCGCCCGTGTCGTGCTGCTGAACTATCTGCTGCCACGCGATGTGCTCAAGGCCATGGAGCGGGAGAAGGTGACGGGCCTCACCGCCGTGCCTCCGCTCTACATCCAACTGACGCAACTTGAATGGTCAAGCGCCATCGATCAGCACCTGCGCTACTTCGCCAACACCGGCGGGCGCATGCCGCGCACCACGCTGGACGCGCTGCGCGCACGGGTGCCGTCAGCCAAGCCCTTCCTGATGTACGGGCTGACCGAGGCCTTCCGTTCGACCTTCCTGCCGCCCGAGGAAGTGGACCGCCGACCGGACTCCATCGGCAAGGCGATCCCGAACGCCGAGATCCTGGTGCTGCGTGAAGATGGCACCGAGTGCGCGCCCGACGAGCCTGGCGAACTGGTGCACCGCGGTGCCCTCGTCGGCCTGGGCTATTGGAACGACCCCGAGAAGACCGCCGAGCGCTACAAGCCGCTGCCGCTGGGTGTGGGCGGACGTGAAGCCGGCATGCAGTTGCCCGAGTTCGCGGTGTTCTCCGGCGACAACGTCCGCCGCGACGCCGAAGGCTTTTTGTACTTCGTCGGCCGCCGCGACGAGATGATGAAGACCTCGGGCTACCGCGTGAGCCCGACCGAGGTTGAAGAGGTGCTTTACGCCACGGGCCTGGTGGGCGAGTGTGTCGCCTTTGGGGTGCCCAACGACATGCTGGGCCAGTCGATCCAGGTCATTGCCACGCCGCCGGAAGGAGCCACCCAAGTGGATGTGCCGGCCCTGACGGCCGCCTGCAAGGCGCGCATGCCGGCCTACATGGTGCCGCATGGCATCGACGTGCGCTCCGGCCCACTGCCGCGCAACCCCAACGGCAAGATCGACCGCAAGACCCTCTCCACCGACTGGCTGGAGCGCCATCCCGCATGACCGAGACCAAGAAGACCGCACCGGCCCACGAGCCGATGTCGCAGTTCCCGCTCGACCCGGTCACGGGTGAGCTGACCGTGGGCGGGCACCGCCTCTCGGTGCTGGCCACGCGCGTTGGGCAGACGCCGTTTTACGCCTATGACCGCAGCCTGCTGAAGGCGCGTGTGCAGCAATTGCGCGCCGCACTGCCGGCCGGCATCGAGCTGCACTACGCGATGAAGGCCAACCCCATGCCGGCGCTGGTGCAGTTCATGGCCGGGCTCGTGGATGGCATCGACGTCGCCTCCGCAGGTGAGCTGCAGGTGGCGCTCAATGCGGGCGCGGACCCGCATGAGGTCAGCTTTGCCGGCCCCGGCAAGCGTGACATCGAGCTGGCGCAGGCCGTGGCGGCCGGCGTGCTGGTCAATGTGGAGACGGCGCGTGAGCTGCCAGTGCTGGCGGCGGCGTCGCAGCGGCTGGGCCTGCCGGCGCGGGTGGCGATCCGCGTCAACCCGGACTTCGAGCTCAAGGGCTCGGGCATGCGCATGAGCGGCGGCCCCAAGCAGTTCGGCATCGATGCCGAGACGGTGCCCGAGGTGTTGGCCCAGGTCGGGCAGCTGGCCGGGCAGGGCGTGCAGTTCGAGGGCTTCCACCTCTTTGCCGGTTCGCAGAACCTCAAGCCCGAGGCCATCTGTGAGGCCCAGCAAAAGAGCTACGAGCTGGCCTTGCGCCTGGCCGAAAGCGCACCGGCGCCGGTCAAGTTCCTGAACCTCGGTGGCGGCTTTGGCATCCCCTATTTCCCGGGCGAATCACGGCTGGATCTGGCGCCCATCGGGACCAATCTGGCGGCGCTGCAGTCGCGTGCTCGCGCGGACCTGCCTGGCGCCAAGCTGGTGATCGAGCTGGGCCGTTACTTCGTGGGCGAGGCCGGCGTCTACGTGACGCGCGTGGTGGACCGCAAGGTCTCGCGCGGCCAAGTCTTCCTGGTCTGTGATGGTGGGCTGAATCACCACCTGTCGGCCTCGGGCAACTTTGGC
This sequence comes from uncultured Roseateles sp., assembly GCA_937871895.1. Classification (GTDB taxonomy): domain Bacteria; phylum Pseudomonadota; class Gammaproteobacteria; order Burkholderiales; family Burkholderiaceae_C; genus Pelomonas. Next base: position 17,366 of record CALMQC010000751.1, read on the forward strand.
CAGGTGCTGCGCAAGAACTACCCCGCCTTGATCGTGCCTCAGGGCCGGCGCGAGACGGCCGTGGAAGCGGCCAGCGTCGTGGGGCCCTTGTGCACGCCCCTCGACCTGTTGGCCGACCGCATGGAGATGCCGCGCGGCGAGATCGGCGATCTGGCGGTGGTCTTCCAGTCCGGTGCTTATGGCCGCAGCGCGAGCCCCGAGGGCTTCCTCGGCCATCCGGCCTGTGTGGAAGTGCTGGTGTGATCGACGCGGCCACGTTGGCCGAGTTCCTGCGGCGCGAGTTTCCGCAAAGCCGCTGCACGGTGGAGTCGGTGGGCGACGAGGGCGTCTGGATGGCCCACCCGGTCGGCGAGGCCGAGTTGCGGCCCGGCGGCACCGTCAGCGGGCCGGTGATGATGGCCTTGGCTGACGTGGCGCTCTACGCTGCCGTGCTGGCCCGCGTGGGCCTGGAGCCGTTGGCGGTGACAACCAATCTGGCCATCCACTTCCTGCGCAAACCCCGGGCCGATGCGCGCGTGCTGGCGCGCTGCCGCTTGATCAAGCTCGGGCGCCGGCTGGCTGTGGGCGAGGTCTGGGTCTACTCCGAGGGCGAGGATGATCCCGTGGCCCATGCCACCGGGACTTACGCGCTGCCGG
>CALMQC010000752.1 GCA_937871895.1 uncultured Roseateles sp.
TCTTGTTGATGTGCTGGCCGCCGGCCCCGCTGGCGCGGAAGGTGTCGATGCGCAGGTCGGCCGGGTTCAGCGTGATGGCCTCGGCCTCGTCGGGCTCGGGCATCACGGCCACCGTGCAGGCGCTGGTGTGGATGCGTCCTTGCGCCTCGGTGGCCGGCACGCGCTGCACGCGGTGGCCGCCACTTTCAAACTTGAGGCGGCCGTAGACCCCATCACCCTCGATGCGCACCACCAGCTCCTTGTAGCCGCCAAGGTCCGATTCGTTGCTGGACAGCACCTCGCTGCGCCAACCCTGGCGCTCGGCATAGCGCAGGTACATGCGGGCGAGGTCGGCCGCGAAGAGGGCGCTCTCGTCCCCGCCGGTGCCGGCGCGGATTTCGAGGAAGGCGTTGCGTTCGTCGTCCGGGTCCTTGGGGATCAGGGCGAGCTGCAGCTCCTCGTGCAGGTGGGCGAGTTCGGCCTCGCCAGCCGCGATCTCCTCGCGCGCCATCTCGGCCATGTCGGGGTCGCTGAGCATGTCGCGCGCAGCGGCCACGTCGCGCTCCACCTGCTCGTAGCGGCGGTAGGTGCTGACCAACTGGCTGGCCTCTGACTGCTCCTTGGTCAGCGCGCGGTAGCGCTTCATGTCGGCGGCGATGCTGCCGTCGGCGAGGAGGGTGTCCAGCTCGGCGAGGCGCAGGCCTAAGCGCTCGAACTGCTGGCGCAGGGAGTCTTTCATCGGGGGAGGAGGAGGGCGAGTTCGGTGTTTGAGGTTCGGAGCCGCGCCTGCTTCTGCAGGGGCGGAGGGGCATCAAACAGCGACGCTAATGCTTGCCGCGCAGAAACAGGCGGGAGACGGTCTGGGCCAGTTGCAGGCGCTGCTCGCCGTCGGCGCTGCCGAGTTCGGCCAGCGTGCCGTGCAGCAACTTTTGCGTGAGGCCGCGCGAGAGGGCGTCGAGCACCTCGTCCACATCGGCGCCCTTGGCCAGCAGCTTGCGGGCGCGGGCCAGTTCGTGGGCGCGCCATTCGTCCGACTGCGCGTGCAGGGCCTGGATCAAAGGCACGGTGTGGCGCTGGTCCAGCCAGTGCATGAAGCTTTGCACGCCGGTCTCGACGATGGCCTCGGCCTGGGCCACGGCGGCCTGGCGCTTCTCGCCGGCGGTTTGCACCTGGGTGGCGAGCTCATCGACGGTGTAGAGGTAGACGTCGGCGAGGCCAGCCACCTCGGGCTCGATGTCGCGCGGCACAGCCAGGTCGACCATGAAGACCGGCCGGTGCTTGCGGCGTTTGAGCGCGCGCTCGACGGCGCCCTTGCCGATCAAGGGCAGGCTGGACGCGGTGCAGGAGACGACGATGTCGAACTCGTGCAGGCGTTCGGTCAGGTCGGTCAGGCGTATGGCCTCGGCGCCGAAGTGCGCGGCCAGCTTCTCGCCCCGCTCCAGCGTCCGGTTGGCCACGGCCATGTGGCGCGGCGTGCGCGCGGCGAAGTGCGTGGCGACGAGTTCGATCATCTCGCCCGCGCCGACGAAGAGCACGCGGGTCTGGGCCAGGTCCTCAAACAATTGGCTGGCCAGGCGCACGGCGGCGGCCGCCATGCTGATGGAGTGGGCGCCGATCTCGGTCGAGGTGCGCACCTCCTTGGCCACAGCAAAGCTGCGCTGGAAGAGCTGGTGCAGCGTGGTCCCGAGGGCGCCGGCCGCATCGGCCTCGCGCACCGCCTGCTTCATCTGGCCGAGGATCTGCGGCTCGCCCAGCACCATGGAGTCGAGCCCGCTGGCGACGCGGAAGGCGTGCCGCGCGGCGGCGCTGCCTTGCAGCACGTAGGCGTGGGGGCTGAGGGCGTCCCGGCCAATGCCGCCACGCTGGGCCAGCCAGTCAAGGGCCGGCTGCACCTGCGCCTGGGGCGCCGCCACGTAGAGCTCGGTGCGATTGCAGGTGGAGAGGATCGCAGCCTCGGGCGTGCCAGCCAGCTTCTCCCGCAGGCCGGTCAACGAGGGCGCCAGTTGCTCCAGCGTGAACGCAAACCGGCCCCGCAGGTCGAGCGGGGCGGATTGGTGGTTCAGGCCGAGGGCGAAGACGGACATATGTGGGGGCGGATTGTAGGATTCGGACCCCTATCACGACCCTTGCCCTGGATCAATGAGCGCAGCGCAGGACCGCTCCAAGCAAGCTCGCTCCCGCTTGGCGGGACAGGCCGAAGGCCGAAGGGTGCCCCAGTGACCCCGCTGGATGCCCTGTGGCATGTGACGAATTTGCTGGCCCCCGCTTGGGGTGTGTCGGTGCTGCTGGCGCTGCTGCTGCGAGTGGTCTGGCGCGCTCAGCGCATGGACCTGCGCAAGATGGTGCTGTGGGGCGGCCTGGGGGGCATGGCGGCCATCGGGCTGGCGCTGCTGCTGCTGGGGCGGGACGGCAAGATGGCGGGCTATGCCTTGCTGATCACCGGCGTCAGCCTGCCGCAGTGGTGGCTGACCCGGCGCTGAAGCCTAGATCACGGTTTCAGACGTCACCACCTCACCCCGCAGCGAGTGCGCATAGGCGGTGGTGATTTCCATCGGCACCATCTGGTGGATGAGGCGGGGGTGGCCCTTGAAGTTGACGATGCGGTTGCACTCGGTGCGGCCGGTCAGCTCGTTGGGGTCTTTCTTGGAGGTGCCGGTGACGAGCACTTGCTCGACGCTGCCGACCATGCGCTCGCTGATGGACACCGAGTGCGCCTCGACGGCGGCTTGCAGCTCCTGCAGGCGGCGGACCTTGGTCTCGTAGGGCGTGGTGTCTTCCAGTGCCGCCGCCGGTGTGCCGGGGCGGGGGCTGAAGATGAAGCTGAAGCTTTGGTCGAAGCCGATGTCTTCGACGAGCTTCATCAGCTTGGCGTGGTCCTCGTCCGTCTCGCCGGGGAAGCCGACGATGAAGTCGCTAGCCAAGCGCAGGTCCGGGCGGATGGCGCGCAGTTTGCGCACGATGCTCTTGAACTCCAGCGCCGTGTAGCCGCGCTTCATCGCCATCAGGATGCGGTCGGAGCCGTGCTGCACGGGCAGGTGCAGGTGGTTCACGAGCTGGGGGATCTTGCCGTAGGCCTCGATGAGGCGGGGGCTGAACTCGTTGGGGTGGCTGGTCGTGAAGCGCAGGCGGCGGATGCCGGGGATCTCGGCCGCGTACTCGAGCAGCAGCGCGAGGTCGGCTGTTTCTCGCGTGTCACCCATCCGGCCTCGGTAGGCATTGACGTTCTGCCCCAGCAGGTTGATCTCCATCACGCCCTGGTCGGCCAGGCCGGCGATCTCGGTCAGCACATCGTCAAAGGGCCGTGAGACTTCTTCGCCGCGCGTGTAGGGCACGACGCAGTAGCTGCAGTACTTGGAGCAGCCTTCCATGA